>NZ_PSTO01000046.1:0-24598 GCF_002930975.1 Rathayibacter sp. AY1A3
GGCCGAACGGGGGCGGGGCGCAAGGCGGCGGCGCGGCGCTGGTGGCGGGACGGCGTCAGGCGACGGTGCGGTTCGGGTGAGCGGGGGCGTGTGTGGCGGTGCGGTTCGCGTGAGCGGGGGGCGTGGGGCGGGGTGTTGCGCCGGTGTCCTGCGCGCGCTGCCCCGAGGACGGCGGGGATGTGCCGCGTCGGCTGCGGTGATCCCTCCCTCCACAGGAGGGCTTCACGCCGGTTCTCCACGGATATGACGATCCGTCGCTTCCGTGTCGGTGGTCGCTGATTGAATACACGTATGACGATGATCAGCGGGTCGACAGCAGCGGAGGCGGTGCTCAGCGAGGTGCGTGCTCGCGGCGACCGAGCCGCTGCGCTGGCCCGTTCGGCGTCCCCGCTGCTCCTGGCCGCGGCCGAGGAGCTGCACGCCGGGCACCGGGCCGCGCTCGAGCATCCGGAGTCGTTCGCCCGCGGCTCGGCGCCGCACGCGTCGAGCGACCTCGCCGAGCGGTCGATCCGCGCGGAGTTCGCGGTCGCCCTCGGAGTCTCCGAGCGGGCCGCCTCCCGCGAGCTCGACCACGCGCGCCTCCTCGTCGAGGACCTGCCGGCCACCCGCGCCGCCCTCGCCGGGGCTCGCCTGCGCTGGGAGGCGGGCCAGGTCGTCTGCGCCGTCGCGGCCACCCTGCCTCCGGGCTCCCGCGCCGCGTTCGATACGCGGGCGGCCGAGCTCGCGGCCCGCACCACGCCGACCCAGCTGCGGCGCGCTCTGGCGCGGCTGCGGGAGGAGCTCCACGAGCAGCCCCTCGCCGAGCGCCACCGACGTGCACGCGAGGACCGTGCGGTCTGGCTGACCCCCGAGGTCGACGGCATGGCGACGCTCTGCGCCCTCCTCCCCGCCCCGGTCGCCGTGGGGGCGTACAGCCGCCTCGACCGGATCGCCCGGATCCTCCGCGACGGCGCCGAGGGGCCGGCGGGGGCGGAGCCGCCTGCCGCCACGGATGCGGGCTCCTGCAGGGCGGAGGCGAGCGGGACGACCGGGGCGGAGCCGACCGGAATCACCGGGGCGTGCGACGTCGACGCGATCTCCGGAGCGGGCGACGAGCGGACCCTCGCCCAGCTGCGAGCCGACGCTCTGGCCGACCTCCTCTGCGAGGCGGACGTCATCGGCACGGTGCCCGACCCGGTCGGCGCCGACCGGCCCGTTCCGACCCTCGTCACCGGCGTGCGCGCCGAGGTGCGGGTCACCCTGTCGGCGAGCGCCGCGTCCGGCGCCGACGACGCCTCCGCCGAGCTCGACGGCTACGGCCCGATCCCGGCGGACGTCGCCCGGAGCCTCGTCCCCGCGACCGTCACCCGCGTGCTGACGGAGACCCGGACGGGCGCCGTCCTCTCGGTCGGGCGCACACGCCGACTGCCGCACCGCGAGTTGCGGCTCCTCCTCCAGCTCCGCGACGTGACCTGCCGCTTCCCCGGCTGCACCCGCTCCGCCGCGAGCGCCGAGGCCGACCACGTCGTCGAGTGGCGAAACGGCGGCGGCACCGACCCCGGCAACCTCGCCAGCCTCTGCGTCGCCCACCACCACGTGCGGCACGGCGACCGCTGGACCTACGTCCTCCACCCCGACGGCACCGCCGACTGGACCACCCCCACCGGCCGCCGCATCACCACGCGCCCGCCGGGCCTCGAGGCACGGCTCCGTCCAGGCCCACCGGCGACCCCGAGGTTCGAGGACCGGCCGCCGCCGTTCTGACACTGTGCCGTGCTGACACGCTGCCGTGCTGCGGTGCTGCGGTGCTGCGGTGCTGCGGTGCTGCCGTGCTGCCGTGCACCCCTGAGGGAATCGGCTGTCGGGCGGGTTCGGCGCATTGCGCGGGTTCGCACTGGTGATCGGGCCGTGCTGTCGCTCGGAGGCGAGTGCTCAGCGACCTACCGCCGCGCCACTGACGCTCGGATCTGCGCCTTCGCTCGGGTTCACGCGGCCGCACCGTCGCACCACCGCCGCACCACTGCCGCTGAGGCGCGGACCGTCACCGGGGCCGCACCGTCGCCTGACGCCGTGCCGACACCAGGGCCGTGCCGCCGCCTTGCGCCCTGCCGCCGTTCGGCCACCACGATGCAGCACCTCAGCACCTCAGCACCTCAGCACCTCAGCACCTCAGCACCTCGGCGGCTCAGCGCGCGCCGTACCGCCGTCACACGCCATCGCGACGGCCCGCCGTTCGGTCAGGGCGTCTCGCGACTGCGCTGGTGCCCCGCACCGCCCCACGGCTGATACGGCGGGGTGCGCAGTCCAGGCGCGCAGTCCGGGCACGCCCTCGGTCAGTCGGTGACGCGCAGGAGCACCTCGCCCGTCGTCCCGCCCCGCAGCCGCGACGCTACGCCGCCAGGAAGCGGGCCGCCGTCCGCAGCGAGAGCGCCATCGTCGCGAGCGCCGGGTTCGCGATCAGCGCGCTCGGGAACACCGAGTTGTCGCACACCCAGAGGTTCGGCACGTCGAAGCTGCGGCCGTCCGCGTCGATCACGGCGTCGCCCGCGTCGGTGCCCATCCGCACGGTGCCGAGCGTGTGCGCCGTGCGCGCCATCACCCGCGTGCTCGTCGCGCCGGCCGCCTCCACGATCGCGGTCATCGTCCGGATCGCGTGCCGGTCGATCGCCTCCTCGTTGGCGCCCGCCGAGAACGTGATGCGCGCCTTCGGCACCCCGTGCTCGTCCAGCTCGTCGGTCAGCTCCAGCCGGTTGCCGTCGGCGGGCAGGCACTCCGCGTTGATCCCGACGCCAGCCGCGAAGCGGTAGCCGTCGAGCGCGTCCATCAGATCGCGGCCCCAGAGTCCCGCGCCGCGGGCGAGCGTCGTCGCGTAGGTCAGCGGCATCACTCCGAGGCTCTGGATCAGGTAGCCGCCCGCGAAGTCGGCGTCGGCCGGGCGGACGGTGTCCTCGGTGATCACCGAGGAGGGGTAGCCGCGGTAGCCGCGCATCTCGTTCTCGAAGGTGCCCCAGACCTGGGTCGCCCCGTGCGCCAGGAAGTTGCGGCCCACCTGGCCGCTGCTGTTCGCGATGCCGGTGTGCAGGAGGAGCCGGGGCGTCTCGACGCCGCCCGCGCAGAGGAACAGGGCGGAGCAGCGCTGCCGGTGCTCCACTCCGCCGCTCGTGTAGACCACGGCGCACACGCGTCCCGCGGCGTCCAGCTCGATCCCGTGCACGAACGAGTCGGCCCGGATCTCGGCACCGGCCCGCACCGCCTCCGGCAGGTAGGTCACGTCCATGCTCGTCTTCGCGCCGGTCCGGCAGCCCTGATGGCACTGGCCGCAGTTGACGCAGGACGGGCGGCCGTCGTCCCGCGGGCCGCTGAGCACGGCGGCGGGCGCATCGGTCGCGCGCATCCCGATCGCCGCGCAGCCGCGCAGCATCATGTCGGCCGAGGCGTTCCGCGCGAGCGGGCCCTGCAGGTAGCGGCGCGACGGGTCCCACGGGTACTCGGCCGGGCCCGCCACTCCGATCGTCGCCTCCACCTTCTCGATGTACGCGGTGAGCTCGGCGTGCTCGATCGGCCAGTCGCGGCCGACGCCGGAGTCGCTCCGGAGCCGCAGGTCGCGCGGGTCGGGGCGGGGCGTGAACGCTCCCCAGTGCAGCGTCGAGCCGCCGACCCCGCGGCCGCTGTTGTTCTGCCCGAAGGCGGTGGGGGTCTCGCCTCCGCTGAGGCGCTCCTCCATCCAGTTGATCTCGACGGCCGCCGTCTCGTCGGCGGTGTGGCCGAGCGGATCTAAGTGCGGCCCGGCCTCGAGGGCGACGACCCGCAGCCCTCGAGCGGCGAGCACCGAGAGCAGGGGCGCTCCGCCTGCCCCGGTGCCGATCACGACGGCGTCGACCGTCTCGTCGAGCGGGAAGCGGCGCATGCCGGTCGTGTTCATCGGTGACTCCTCGTCGTCGGTTCCCAGGTCTCGCGGTCGTCGGCGCCGAGCAGGCGGAAGCCCGTTACGAGCGGCAGCGTGTCGCCGCCGCTGGCGTAGCCGTCGTAGCCGATCCGCGCCATCGACGCGGGGTGCGCCAGCCACTGCTTCACGAGGTCGACGCGGCAGTCCTCGAACCAGGCGGTCAGCTGCTCGGCACCGAGCCCGCCGGCCGAGCGGTCGCCGGGCTCCGCGGAGCCGTCGGCGATCGCGGTGAGGCGCGCGTCCTGGTCGGCGGGGCCGAGGCCGGCGAAGCCCCGGAGGGTGTCGAGCGCCAGACCGTAGGCGATCGGGTCGGCCGGCAGGTCGGCGTTGCGCCAGCCGTCGCCCTCGCCGTTCGCGAGCTGCGTGTCCACCCGCGCGGCCAGGTCGATCCGGCCGCCCTCCTGAGGGACGACCCGGTCGGCGATCGCCCGCAGCTCCGCGAGCTGGGCGACGGTCAGGGCGCGCGGCGCGTACTCCGGGTCGTCGGCGAGCGCGCGCACGGCCAGCAGCCCGCGCACCCGCGTGGAGGTCCGGGCGGAGGCGATGGCCGCGCCGACGTCGGCCGGAACCGACGGCGCCGTGCCGGCCTCCTCCTCCCAGAACCGGCGGATCGCCGCCGCCACCTCGACCGGGCGCTCGAACGGCAGCAGGTGGCCCGCCCCGGCGAGCGTGAGCAGCCGGGCACGGGAGTAGAGGGAGCCGTTCAGGCGGCGCTGCGCGTCGGCGCCGAGGTCGCCGTCCTCACCGCCCGCGATCAGGAGCGCGGGCACGGCCCCGAGGGCGGCCTCTCCGGTGCGGTCCTCGCGGCTGCCGTGCTCGAGCCAGTCGCGCCAGCCCTCGGGGGAGTAGCGGCGCAGCTCGGCCAGCACCTCCGCGTCGGCGTCGGCGGGCAGCGGCGAGCCGACGTTCTGGTCGACGAACTCGCGCGCCTGCGCCTCGTCGAGGTGCCCGTCGTCGACCCAGCCGAGCATGGTCGAGCGGCGCTCCTCCTCCATCGGCTCGGGCGAGAGCGGCGACCCGGCGAGGAGCACGACGCCCGCGAGCCCGAACAGGCCCGAGCGGCCGGTGACCGTGCGGGAGGCCACGAGCGAGGCGATCTTCCCGCCCATGCTGTGCCCGAGGAGCAACCAGCGGGAGGAGCCGTGCTCGCGGATCCGGCGGATCGTGGCAGCGGTCATCTCCTCGAGCGAGGTCCCGGATCCACCGGGCAGGTCGAGCGCGACGAGGTCCGCGACGTCGGCGAGCTCGCGGCCGAGCGCGTCGAAGGCGCGGCCGTCGAGCCCGAGTCCGGGCAGGGCGAAGAGGGTGGGGCGGGGGCTGGTGGACACGGGCGTCCTGTCGGATCGGCCGCGCCACGGCGGTGGGGAGCGGGAGGGGAGCGGCGGCGGGGGGCCGGCCCTCCCCATCCGACCACACGGCGTGCGCGCGCCCGGACCCTTGCGCCGACGGGGCTCTCGTGCTGTGCTCTGCGCCACCGTCCGCGGCACGATGCCGGGCGGTCGTGCCGCCCCTCCGTGCCCCCCCTCCGTGCCGGGCCTCAGAGCGGGGAGGCGAACACCACCAGGTTGTCCCGGTAGCGGCCGATCGCCGCGTCGTACTCGCCTCCGCAGGTCACGAGGATCAGCTCCTCCTCGAGGGTCGCGCCGAAGACGCGGGCGGTGGGGAACGCGGCCTTGGCGTGGGACTCGACCGCCGTCACCCGGTAGCGGTGGTCGGAGCCGTCCACTCCGCTCACCGCGATCTCATCGCCCGGGGCGAGCTCGCCGAGGCGGAAGAAGACCGCGGGACCGGACCGCGAATCGACGTGCGCCGCGATCACGGTGCGGCCGCTGCCGCCCGGGCGCCCGCCTCCCGAGAACCAGCCGACGTCGTCGTAGTCCACCGGCACCTCCATCGCCCCGTCCGACTGGATGCCCAGGGCGATCAGCGGCTCGTCCAGGCCCATCGCGGGCACGCTCAGCCGGGCGGGCTCGACGCCGACGGTCCGCGCGGGCGCGGCAGCGGCGGGGTCGGGCGCGGGGACCGGGGGAGGAGTGACCGGGGGAGCAGAAGCGAGGGCCGGAGGCGCGGGCGCGCTCGCGGGCGTCTCCGCTCCTCCGCTCCTGCCCGCGGCGGCGCACCCCGCGAGGAGCAGCACGGCGCACAGTGCCGCCGCGCCGCTCCTCGACCGGGTGCCCACGATCAGGAGGCGGTGCGCCGGCGGGCGACGACCACTCCGGCCGCGCCGAGGGCGGCGACGGCTCCGAGGCCGGCCATCGCGGCGAGACCGGACGTGCCCGTGGCGTCGCTCCCGGCGGCGGTCGCGCCGCCACCGGTCTGGAGGCCGCCGACCGGCACCTGCGAGAGCTGGCCGCGGACGACGCCAGCCGCATACGAGGCCGTGTGGGAGTCGCCCGCGAAGGCGGCGGGATCGGCCTCGAGGGCCTTCAGCGTGAACCCGGCGCCGGTGTCGGCCCCGTTCGCCTGGATCCCCGTGGTGAAGGGGCCCTGCAGGCAGCCGCTGCTGGTGCGGGGGCCGTCTCCGACCGGGGCCGGGTTCGGGAACGCGATGCGCGGCGGGCCCGCCTTGCCCAGCGCCGCCTGGTGGATGTGCGTCGCGGTCTTCGCGGGGCTCTGGTAGTCGCCGGTCACACCGGTGAGGGTGATGTCGTAGCAGATGACGTCGAGGTCGCTGTTGACCCGGAAGGTCATCTCGCCCGTGGCGCCGGGCTGGCCGGGGGTCGCGGCGGAATCGGCGTTCACGACCTGGTCGGGCGTCGCCATCACCGTGAAGGCGCTGGTGAACGAGGACGGCTCGGCGACCTCGGTCTCGGCCTGGGCCGGCGCGGCGGCGAAGAAGGAGGCTGCGGCGACGGCGGTGATGCCGCCGAGGGAGAGCAGGCGGCGGCCGGCGCGGTTCCGCGCGGGGGACGTCTTCGTCATGGTGGAGCCTTTCGATCGCGAGCACCGAGCGGGCCCGATGCAGGGAGTACGGCCGGAAGCGGCGCCGCGTTCACTCCATCTGAGAGGATCTTCACGGAGACGGTCCTCGCCTCCGATGAACGCCGCCGCCGCCGCGGCCGTACCCCCTTCCGACGGACCACCGGTCCCGACGAGGAGGCGGTGTGGCGCGCACGGCGACGGCACGACGAGACGAAGGGCCCGCGATGCCGCGCGAGCACTCGGAGGTCCCGGCTCCCGTGGTGCGCCTCGAGCCCCGGACGGCGGAGTTCGACCCGGCCGCCGCCTTCGACGAGCACGGGTCCGCCCTGCTCGGCTTCGCACTCAACGCCCTGCGCGACCGCGGCCTCGCTGAGGACTGCGTGCAGGAGACGTTCCTGCGCGCCTGGCGCTCGCGGGCGAGCTACTCCGCCGAGCGTGCCAGCACCCGCACCTGGCTCTTCGCCATCGCACGCAACGTCGTCATCGACGTGCACCGCTCGCGGCAGCGCCTGCCGCGCCTGGTCGAGGCCGAGGTTCTGGAGGAGGTGCCCGCGGAGGACCGCGACCCCCTCGAGCCGCTCGCGATCGCCGAGGCGCTCGCGCGGCTCTCCGCCGAGCACCGGCAGGTCGTCGTCGCCGTCCACGTGAACGGCGAGACCTACGCCGAGCTGTCGGCCGCCACGAGCGTGCCGGTCGCCACCCTGCGCAGCCGCGCCTTCTACGCTCTCCGAGCGCTCCGCGGTCACCTCGCGGGCGCCGGACCCACCGACGAGGAGAGATCGTGACCGACCGAGACCAGCCCGCCGGAGACGAGCCCGGCGGCCGCCGCGAGGAGCTCCTCGCCGCGGCCCTCGCCGGCGACCTCTCCGCCGAGGAGACGCGGGAGTTCGAGAGCCTGCGCGCCGCCGACCCCTCGATCGACCCCGAGCTCGCGTCGTTCGGCTCGGTGGTCGACCGAGTCGGCGCGCTGGGCCGCTGGGAGGAGGCGGAGCCGTCGCCGGAGCTGCGGTCGCGCATCGCGGCGCTCGCCGGGGAGCGGCCCGAGCGCGCTGCGAGCGTGCGTGCCCCGCGCCGCCGTGCCTCGCGCCGCCGTGCCCCGCGCCGCCGTGCCGTCCTGGCCGTCGCCGCGGCGGCCGCGCTCCTCGTCGTGGGCGGCGTCGCCGGAGCGGCCCTGCGGTCCGCCGAGGAGCGCCCCGTCGCGGGACCGCCCGGGACGCTCGGCGCCGTCGAGGCGATCGCCTTCGACGAGCGGACGGAGGGCGTGACGCTCGACGGCTCGCTGGTCGCGCACACCTGGGGCACCGAGACGATCCTCCGCGGGACCGGCTTCGCGCTCGGCGAGAGCTACGACCTCGTGCTGGTCACCGGCTCCGGCGAGCGGCTCCCGTCCGGGTCCTTCCTCGGCAGCTCCGCGGAGCTCGACTGCGAGATGAACGCGGCCGTCCTGCGCGAGTCCGTCGCCGCCGTCGAGATCACCGACGCCGGCGGCGCGCTCGTCGCCTCCGCCGCCCTCCCCACCGTCACCTGAGAGTCGACGGCGTAGGCTCGCGGCGCGGCTTCAGCTCGCTGACGAGCGTGCCCGCGACGATCAACCCCGCCCCGAGCAGGGCGAGCGCGGGGAGCCGGTCGCCGGCGAGGCGGCCGATCAGGCCGGCCCAGACGGGCTCGGCGGAGTAGATGATCGTGGCGCGCGACGGCGAGACCGAGCGCTGCGCCCAGTTCATCGTCAGCTGGATCAGGCAGCTGCTCGCCCCGAGCGCGAGCGCGGGGATCAGCCAGGCCCCCGAGAACGCCGGGACCGCCTCGCCCGCGAGGGGCATCGAGGCGAACCCGAGCACGCCGGCGACCAGCAGCTGCACCACGGTCACCCGGCCGAGGTCCACCCGTCCGGCGACGAGGCCGATCAGGATGATCTCCGCCGCGATCGGCAGCGTGCTCACGATCGTCGCCACCTCGCCCGCTCCGAGCGCGACGCCCGGCTGCGGGCCCGCGATCAGGAGCAGTCCGACGAACGCCAGCGCGACGCCCACCAGCGTCAGCACGCCCGGACGGCGACGGAACACGACCCACTGGAGCAGCGGCACCAGCGGCACGTACAGCGCGGTGAGGAACGCGGAGGTGCTGCTCGTGATCGTCTGCAGCCCGTAGCTCTGCAGGCCGTAGCCCGCGAAGATCATCACCCCGATCGCGACGCCGGCCGCGAGGTCGATCCGCCGCATCCCCCGGAGCGACCGGTGGAACACGACCGCGCTGATCAGCCCCGCGATGGCGAACCGCATCCCGACGAAGAACAGCGGCCCACTGTGCTCCATCGCGATGTGAACGGCGAGGAAGGTCCCGCCCCAGATCGCGGTGATGCCGATGAGCGCCCACTCCGGACGCGTGAAGCGGAGGCCCCGGAGAGGCGAGATGTGCATCATTCTGCACATCCTAGGAGCGTCAGGGGCCTCTCGGTGCAGAATAGTGCGCATGTCGGCTCCCGTCCTCGCCCACCTGGGCGGCAACCTCCGTCTCGCGCGGCGCGGAGCCGGACTGAGCCAGTCCGCGCTGGCGGCGCGTTCGGGCATCAGCCGGCGGACGATCGTCGCGGCCGAGGCCGGCGAGGCCAACATCTCGCTGACCGGAGTCGACCGCCTCGCGACCGCCCTCGGCACCACGTTCACGGCACTCGTCTCGGCCCCGGGAACCGCGCCCGCGGCGATCGACCAGGTCGCCTGGCGGGGAGCGGGCGAGGCGAGCGTCGCCGTCCTGCTCTCCTCCGTCCCCGCGCGCCGGGAGGCCCAGCTCTGGACCTGGACGCTCGGCCCCGGGGACCGCTACGACGCGCAACCCGACCCCGAGGGGTGGCACGAGATCCTGCTCGTCACCGCCGGCGCGCTCCTCCTGGAGCGGGAGGGCGAGGAGCCCGTGCGGCTGGAGCCCGGACGGCACCTCGCCTTCCCGACCTCGCGGCACTACTCCTACGTGAACGCGGTGGATGCCGTCACGACGCTCGTCCGGATCGTGGTCGACTGACGGGTCGGCGCCTCAGGCCCGCGAGCGCAGGGTCTCGAGCAGCGCCGCGGGGGTCTCGGGGTCGTCGAGGCTGATCGCGAACTCGCGCGAGCGGTCCGTCGTCACCACCAGCCCCGGCCCGGCGTGCAGGATGACCGCCGAGCGGCCCGGCATCACCCGGTACCCCCAGCCGCCCCACTCCGACGGCCGCAGCTGGACCGTGCCGGCCGAGGCGATGGTGTCGAGCGGGATGCGGCGCAGCGGGATGCCGAGGGCGGTCGTGACGACGCGGAGGCCGCGGCGGTCGGCGGTCACCCTCAGGCGGGAGAAGGAGAGGAGCACCAGCGCGACGACGCCGAGGACGACGGCCGTCGCGATCGCCGGACCGGTGGCGCCCGCCGCGGCGAGCGTCGCGAGGGAGAGGGCCGCGCCCGCCGCCGTGGCGATCGCGGCGACGGCGAACACCGGGCCCGTCAGCGTCTGCGACCAGGCGCCGGTCTCCTCCGCCGCCAGCGGCAGGCGGCCGGCGGCCAGGCGGGAGGCGCGCCGGGTGCCCGGAGCGATCAGCGCGGGCACGACGGCGAAGAGCATCCCTCCGAGCAGCGCGAGCAGCCACCCGCCGAGCTCCGCCCCCTCGGCGCGCCCGGCCGCGAGCGTCGTGCCGACCGAGGTCGCCCAGGCGGAGGCGCCCAGCCCGGCCACGAGGCCGAGGGTCGCCAGCAGGAGCCGCGCGGCGCGCCCGACGACCGCCGCCACGAGGCCCGCGACGGCCGGGAGCCCGGAGAGCACGAGGGCGATCGCGAGCAGGGCGCCCGTCGACGCGGTCGCATCGGCCGCCCCGGTGCCCGACCAGTGCGAGGCGAGCTCCGCGGGCAGAGCGTCGTCCAGGACGAGGCGCGAGACGAGCACTCCGGCGGCGGGGAGCAGGAGGGACGCGGCGGCGAGGAGCTCGCGGCGGCGGTCGGCGGTGGCGGTCATGATCCGGTCCTCTCGATCAGGCGGACGAGCTCCGCCGGGGTGATGCCGCTGCGGCGGGCCTCCGCGAGCAGCTCGTCGACCAGGGCGGTCACGCGCACGAGCCCGGGCCCGGCCGATTCCGTGATCCACGCGCCGCGGCCCCGGCGCATCTGGAGGATCCCGTCGTCGCGCAGGGCGGCGTACGCGCGCAGCACGGTGTGCATGTTGATGCCGAGCGAGTCGGCGAGCTCGCGGGCGGGCGGCAGGCGGTCGCCCGCCGAGAGCTCGCCCCGGGCGACGGCCGAGCGCACCTGCGACTCCAGCTGGTCGGCGAGCGAGCCCGCCGCGGAGTGGTCGACACGGAACAACATGTTCACAATGTTAGTAGAACAAGCAGTGCACCACTAGGCCCTCAGTGCAGCGCGAGCGACACCGCCAGCACCACCATCACGACCGCCACGGCCGCGTCGAGGATCCGCCAGGCCCCGCGGCTCCGGAACAGCGGCCGCAGCGCGCGCGCCCCGAAGCCGAGAGCGGTGAACCACAGCACGCTCCCGGCCGCCGCCCCCGCCCCGAACCACCAGCGCTCGTCGCCGTGCGTGTTCGCCACCGACCCGAGCAGCACGACCGTGTCGAGGTAGACGTGCGGGTTGAGCAGCGTGAGCGCCAGGCACGTGCCGATCGCCGTGCGGAGCGACGTCGAGGCGCCGGCCGGATCGCCGTCGAGGGTCCCCGGCCGCAGTGCGCGCCTCGCCGCCATCACCGCGTAGGCGAGGAGGAAGACGATGCCGCCCCAGCGGATCACCACCAGCAGCCACGGCGCCGACTCCAGGACCGCTCCGATCCCCGCGATCCCGAGCACGATCAGCGCGGCGTCGCAGAGCGCGCAGATCGCGACGACGGCGGGCACGTGCTCGCGGCGGAGGCCCTGGCGGAGCACGAAGGCGTTCTGCGCGCCGATGGCGATGATGAGCGAGAGGCCGAAGCCGAGGCCGGAGAGGGCGGCGAGGAGGGGGGACACGCTCCGACGCTAGGGCGGGGCGCTCCTGTAGACCAGCTCATGCTCCTTCAGTACCGTAAGCAGCACTGATGCTGACAGACGACCTCGACCTCTCCCGCCTGCGCGCGCTCGCCGCCTCCGTCCGGTACGGCTCCTTCGACGCCGCCGCCCGGGCCCTGCACATCACCCCCTCCGCCCTCAGCCAGCGGATCAAGGCGCTCGAGACCGCTGCCGGCCGCGTCCTGCTGGTGCGCTCGCGCCCGGTCGTCGCGACCGAGGCCGGTGCGGGGCTCCTCCGCCTCGCCCGCCAGATCGAGCTCCTCGCCGACGACGCCGTCCGCTCGCTCGGCGGCGAGGACGCGGAGGGGGCGGGCCCCGTCGTCCTCCCGCTCGCCGTCAACGCCGATTCCCTGGCCACCTGGGTGCTGCCCGCGCTCGCCTCCGTCCCCGACGTCGTGGTGGAGCTGCACCGCGAGGACCAGGCGCACACCGCCGCGTTCCTCCGCGACGGCACCGTGCTGGCGGCCGTCACCGGAGAGTCGGAAGCGGTGCTCGGCTGCACCGTCGCACCGCTCGGAGTGATGCGGTACCGCGCCATGGCCTCGCCTGCGTTCGCCGAGCGCTGGTTCCCGGACGGCGGCACGGCCGGTCTCGCGAGCGCTCCGCTGGTCGTCTTCGACGAGAAGGACCGCCTGCAGGACGACTTCCTCCGAGCCGCCGGCGTCGAGGGCCGCCCGCCGCAGCACCGCGTCCCCGGATCGACCGACTTCGAGCGGGCCGTGCGCCTGGGCATGGGGTGGGGGATGCTGCCCGAGCTGCAGGCCCCGGTCGGCGGCGAGGGCCTCGTCGAGCTGGGCGGCGACCCCGTCGACGTCCCCCTCTACTGGCAGCAGTGGGCCCTGCACACGCCCGCCCTCGACGCGGTCGCCGCGGCCGTCTCCGCCGCCGCGCGCGCCGCGCTCCGCTGACCCGCGCGCTGACCCGCGCCGGCGGGGAGGCGCTCAGACCGCGAACACGTCGCGGAGGGTCACCGTCTCGAGCGAGCGCTCGCGGAGGATGTCGACGAGCCGCGCGTAGACCTGCGTCACAGGATCGAAGTTCGCGTGCCCGATCACGATGTGCTGCGGCAGGAACCACTGGTCCGCGAAGCCGACCACCTGCTCCGGCGTGATCCGCCCGGAGTCCGAGAGCGAGCCGTACCAGAGCACCGTCGCCGTGTAGCCGATCGCCGCCGCGGCGGCCCGGCTCCGCTCGTCCGTGTAGCCGAACGGCGGCCGGTAGAAGGGCGCCGCCTCCACCCCGTAGGTCGAGCGGACGAAGTCGCCGTTGCGGCCCAGCTCCTCCTGCACGCCGTCGCTCGAGAGGCTCGTCAGGTCGGCGTGCGACCAGGTGTGGTTCGCGAGCTGCACCTGCCCCGAGGCGACGAGCGGAGCCAGCAGCGGCGCGTTCGCGGTCCACGAGTCGTACTTCCCGTTGAGGAAGAAGGTCAGCCGGGTGCCGGTGTCCCGGGCGAACTGCGCGTAGGCGGCGACCACGTCGGAGTCCGCGCCGTCGTCGACGGTCCAGGCGAGCGTGCTCCCCTCGCCGGGCAGCTCCGAGATCGTGCCGGAGGGCAGCGGCGCCTTCCGCCGCACCGGAGTCGCCGCGGCGGTCATGGTCGGCACGGGGCGGGGAGGGGTCGGGACGGCCGTCGGAGCGGCGGACGGCAGCACCGCCGCCGGCGCCGTGCTCGGCGGGAGCGCCGCGGGAGCGGGCCGGGCGGGCGTGCACCCCGTCAGCGCGACCGCCGAGGAGGCGATCCCCAGCAGCAGCGCGCGTCGCCTCAACCGGTCCACGGGTCCCCCTCGCGAGCCCCGTCCCCCGGAGCGTCCCCGCGACCGTAGCGGTCGGGGAGGGAGCGGGCAACGCGGCGCGACACCCCTCCCTCCCCGCAGCCTCTACCGGAAGGTGCGCCTGACCGCGTTGTTCGCCGGCGTGGGATCGGCGGCGGCGGTCGACACCCTGGCGTCGATCGTCGTGGCGGCCGGCCGGTCGACGAGCGTCACCGAGTAGGTGGTGCTCCGCCCGGCCGAGACGCTCGGCACGGTCCAGGTGAGGACCGTCGTGCCCGCGGCCGAGCCCTTCGTCTGCACGGCGCCGGGCGCACTCGCCACCGTTCCGCTGACGACGACTCGGGTGGTCGTCGTCGCCGCGTCCCGGGTGCCGGTGTTCCGGACGGTGATCGTGCCCGAGAGCGGGGCCGTCGCCGCCAGTCCCGGCGCCGGCGCCAGCGTCAGCGTCAGGTCGGCGCGGGTGGAGGACTTCACCTGCAGCGACTGCGTCACCGAGGTCGCGGCGAGCCACGCGGAGTCGCCCGCCTGCGTGGCCCGGACGGTGCAGCTCGCCGCGCCCGTCAGCCGCACCGTCGCCGTGCCCGCGCCGGTGGCGGTCAGCGTGCAGCTGCCGCTCGCGTACAGCTTCACGGGCAGACCGGAGGAGGCGGTGGCCGCGACCGGGTAGGCGATCCCCTTCTCGGGCGAGGACGGCATCGCGGTCGAGAAGGCGACCTTCTGCGCCTTCTTCTTCTGCGGGACGACCGCGGTGACCGCGATCGACTGGGTCGCCCGGGGAGCCGCGTCGTGCGAGGCGTCGCCGGCCTGATCCGCGGTGACGGTGCAGGTGCCGGATCCGCTGAAGGTCACGACGCCGCTCGCGAGCGAGCACGCGCCCGTGGCGCCGATCGTGACCGGCAGACCGGAGGAGCCGCCCGCCGCGGTCGGCGTGTAGCGGCCGCCCGCGGTCGCCGTGCTCGGAGCCGCGGAGGTGAAGGCGACCGTCTGCAGCGCCCTGCCGATCGGGAACGTCCGGACGACCTGCTCCGCGGGCGCGTGAGCGTCGTCGCCGGCCTGATCCAGCGTCAGCGTGCAGGTGCCGACGGAGTCGTAGGACACCGTGCCGTCCTCTCCCAGCGAGCAGGAGTCGGAGGCGTCCAGCACCGGGTCGGCGCTCGACGGGCCGCGGACGATCGACGGGGTCCAGGAGCCGCCGATCCGGGCGTCCGTCGGAGCGGCGTCGCGGAACGACACCGCTCCCGCCGCCGTGCCGACCTCCACCGACTGCGTGATCCGCGGAGCCGCCGAGTGGCGCTCGTCCCCGGCCTGGTCCGCGGTCACCGTGCAGGTGCCGGAGCGGGTGAAGGTCACGACCCCGTCCGCGACCGTGCAGGACCCGGCCGCTCCGAGCACCACGGGGGCGCTCGACGCGCCGGCCGTCACGACGGGCGTGTAGGAGGCCCCCGCGACCGCCGCGTCGGGGACCGGCGAGGCGAACGCCAGCGTCTGGCCGAGGGCGCCGATCGCGAAGGTGCGGACGGACTGCGGAGCGGCGCCGTACCGCGAGTCGCCCGCCTGGTCGAGCGTCAGCGTGCAGGTGCCGACGGAGTCGTGGGACACGACTCCCGCGGCCGCCGAGCATGCTCCGGAGGCGGTCAGCACCGGACGCGCGGTGGAGGGTCCGGCGACGATCCGCGGGGTGGTCGTCCCGCCGACCGTCGCGCCGGTCGGCGCGGTGCCGCCGAAGGAGACGGTGCCCGCGAGCAGTCCGACCGCGATCACCTGCGAGGCCCGCTCCGCCGCGTCGTACCGGGCGTCGCCCGTCTGGTCGGCGGTCACCGTGCAGGTGCCCGATCCGGTGAAGGAGACGACCCCGTTCGTGAGCGTGCAGGACCCGGAGGCGCCGAGCACCACGGGCCGCCCGGAGGCTCCGCCGGTCGCGGTCGGGCGGTAGGTGCCGCCCGAGAGCGCCGAGTCCGGCGCCTGCGAGGTGAAGGCCACGGTCTGCGCGACCCGGGTGATCTCGAAGCTGCGCACGGCCGTCGGGGCTGCGCTGTGGCGGATGTCGCCCGCCTGGTCCAGCGTCAGCGTGCAGGTGCCGGCGGAGTCGTAGGAGACCAGTCGGAAGGGCCCGACGGAGCAGGCGCCGGAGGCCGTCAGCACCGGAGGAGCACTGGACGGGCCGGCGATGACCGCGGCCGTCGAGGAGCCCCCGACCCGGGCCTCGGCCGGAGCATCGCCGCCGAACGCGACGGTGCCCGCGAGCTGCGTGACCGCGACGGTCTGCGAGGCCTGCGCCGCCGCGGCGTAGCGCCGGTCGCCCGCCTGGTCCGCCGTGACGGTGCAGGTGCCGCTGCCGGCGAAGGTGACGACGCCGTCGGCGAGCGCGCAGGCGCCGGTCGCTCCGATCCTCACGGGGAGCCCGGACGCGCCGCCCGTCGCGGTCGGAGTGAGCGTGTCGCCGGACGTGGCCGTCGACGGCGCGGTCGAGGTGAAGGCGACGGTCTGCGCGATCGCGGTGATCTCGAAGGTCTGGACCGCCCGCGCGGTGCCGTAGGTGGCGTCGCGGTAGTGGATCGCCGTCAGCGTGCAGGTGCCCGCGGAGTCGAACCGGACGGCGCCGTTCTCGCCGTCGGAGCAGGCGCCCGAGACGCTGAGCACCGAGGGGCCGGAGGACGGGCCGCGCGTGAAGGCGGGAGTGAAGGATCCGCCGACCTCCGCGTCGGTCGGGACGGCGGTCGTGAACGCCACGGAGCCGGGCGCGTAGCCGACCTCCACCTCCTGCACGGCGGGCCGGGCGCTGTCGTACTGCCGGTTGCCGTTCTGGTAGGCGAAGACGCCGCAGACGCCCTTCGTGGTGAAGGTGACCACGCCGTCCTTCGCGGAGCACGTCGCGGTGGTGAGGAGGAACGGAGCGATGCCCGAGGCGCCGCCCTCGATCACGGGGCGGTACGTGTCCCCGAGGACGGCGCCGACCGGAGGCGCGCTCGTGATCCGGACCGTCTGCGGGAGGAAGTAGATCGAGTACTCCTGCTCGGCGTGCCGCGCGGGCCAGTAGCCGTCTCCGGGCTGGTCGAGGGACAGCACGCAGAGCCCGGCCCCGTCGTTCCGCACGGTCACTCCGTCCGGGAGGATCGAGCAGTCTCGGCTCGCGGAGAGCACGGGCACGCCCTTCGACGGGCCGGGCACGATCGTCGGCCGGTACGTCTCGAGCGACATCGCGTGCGGGGGCGCGGTGCTCCCGAAGGAGAGGTTCCCCTCGGGAGTCCCGACCGTGATGACCTGCCGGACCTGCGGAGCGGCGTCGTGCCGATCGTCCGCGGCCTGGTCGATCGTCACCGTGCAGGTGCCGTCGCCGAAGAACGTCACCACGTCGTCCGCGATGGTGCAGTTGCCGTTCTCGATCACCGCGATCACGAGCGGGTTGCCCGAGCCGCCGCCGGTCGCCTCGACCGTGTACCGGTCGTCGGTGAACACCCGGTCGGGCGGAGTCGAGGTGACGACGACCGTCTGGGGGATCCGCGAGATCGGGACGAAGCGCACCAGGCCGTCGGCGGCCGCGTACACGTCGTCGCCCGGCTGGTCGAACTGCACGCCGCAGGTCGAGGGCTCGGTGTAGGTCAGGATCTGCGCACCCGTCGCGTCGGGTGCGACGGTGCAGCCGAAGAAGGTCCTGACGAGCACCGGCAGTCCCGAGCTCGAGGTCGCCGTGGCGACGCCGGTCGACTCCAGGACGCCGGTCCTCGGCACCGCGACCGTCAGCGTCTGCGACGCCTTCGCGACCTCGAGATCGAAGGAGGCGCGCCCCGCGGTGTAGTGGTCGTCGCCGGCCTGGTCGGCGGTCACGGTGCAGGTGCCGCTCCGGGTGAAGGTCACGACGCCGTCGGCGATCGCGCAGGATCCGGTCGCTCCGATCGAGACGGGGCTCCCGGAGCCGCCGCCGGTGGCCGTCGGAGTGAAGGTGCCCAGCGCCGTCGGCGCGGTCGGCCGCGAGGAGGTGAAGGCGACCGTCTGCGAGAACTTCCGAACCGTGATCCGGAACGAGGACGTGCCGGTGTTGCCGGCCTCGTCGTCCGCGGTGCAGTCGACCGTCGTGTCCCCGATCGGGAAGACGCTTCCCGAGGCGGGCGTGCAGGTCGAGCCCACGGCTCCGTCGACCGCGTCCTGCGCGGAGGACGCGAAGGTGACGACGGCGCCGGAGACGTCGGCCGGCTCGGCCGTGACGGCGGCGGGCACGGTCACGACGGGGGCCGAGCGGTCGGCCAGCGCGAAGGTGCCGGGGATCGACCGGAGGGTGTAGTTCGGCCCGGCGTCGCCTCCGTCGCACCGCGTGACGTAGTCGCCGACGGGCGTGCGCGCTCCGATCGTCACCTTCCCGGTGCCGTCCGCCGTGTAGTAGGCGCCGGTCGGCTCGGTGACGAACCGGTCGGTTCCTGCGAAGCCGTCGGCCGTGCAGGTGACCGTCGGGGCGGTCGCGGTGCCGTGCGCCTGCGTCCCGGGGCTCGACGCGGTCACCGTGAGGGGCGCCGGCGAGATCGTGAGAGCGCCGTCGATGGTGATCAGCTGTCCCGAGGGGTTCGTCAGGCCGGAGCAGCGCGTGGGGTAGCGGCCGACGGGGGTCGTCGCGGAGAGCGCCAGCGGCGTCGTGAATCCGGTGTCGGACGCCGCGAAGGCGCCGCAGGAGACCGTCCCCGAGGGGGAGCCGGTCACGGAGGCGGTGATCGCGGGGGGAGTGGATCCGTAGGTCGACGAGGGCGAGGAGGCGGTCACCATCGGGACGGCCGCGACGATGCGCAGCGCGCCGTCCTTGTACCCCGCGATCGTGTAGTCGCTGCTGACCTTCGCGCCGCTGCACCGCGTGGTGAAGGTGGTGAAGGTGGAGGTGGGCCAGTTCGGGATCAAGCGGTAGATGACGTCGTCCGCCGTGACGATCGGCCGGTAGACGCCGGCCGTGAGCGGGGCGCCGAAGGTGTCGGTGCCGACGAAGGCGGCCGTGCAGCGCAGGTCGGGGGCCGGCGCACCTCGCGGGTAGTCGACGGTCGGAGCGGTGACCGTGAGCGCCTTCGGCTTCGCCGTGAAGCTCTGCAGGGGCTCGCCCGCCCAGCCCAGAGGAGCGAGCGCGTCGAGCCTCGCCGCGAGCGTGCAGACGCCGGCGTGGAGCACGGTCACCCTCATGCCGCTGACGGAGCAGGTCTCGGCGGTCCTGCTGCTCAGGACGATCGAGCGGCCGGGCACGTCGACGGCCTGCGCGTAGGGGCTCGCGTCGAAGGAGTCGCCGTAGGCCTTCTGCGGGAGCGTCGACAGGTCGAAGCGCACGCCGCCCACCGCCACGGTGGCCGGCTCGCTGCGGACGCTGCCGCCGCAGGTGGTCAGGGTCGCCCGGTAGCGGTAGGAGCCGGTGGGATCGGGGCCGGCCTCGAGGAACGCGGTCCCGTCCTCCCGGGCGCCCGCCCGGCCGAGCGCGGGCTTCCACGTGGCGCCGCCGTCCGTGGACCTCTCCCAGGACACGGCGGGGATGCCGCCGTAGACGGCCGAGACGCTCACGCCCATCGTCAGCGTGTAGATCTGGTTGGTGACGCCCGCGATGTCCGAGGGCTGCCGGGTGATGACGGGTATCGCGGCGCACGCGCGCACCTCGTGGCGCAGAGCGGGGAGCGCCGACCAGCTCCCGCGTCCCGCCTCGGCGGCGGTGATGGTGTCGGGGTAGTGCGCGCGGATCTCGTTCCAGCCCTGCGGGATGTCCCTCGTGGTCAGCACGCCGACGCCGCCCGCGTCGAGGGTCACCCTGCTGGTGCCCGCACCGGTGAGGATCTCGACGGTGCCGCCGGCGGCCACCGGCCGGCCCAGGCTCGGGATGGTCACCCTCGCGGTGACGGTGACCTCCTGCCCGAGCATCGAGAAGTCGGGGGTGCGCGTCACGGTCACGGCGGTGTCGTACACCGGAGCGACCACGGGGTCGGCCGCCGTCGGGCCGGCCGTCTGCGAGATCCTCGTCACGCTCGGGTGCACGTAGCTCGAGCCGCCGCCGCCGGCGCCGGGGTCGTTCATGACGCCGAGGGTGTCGTTCATGCTGCCGAACACGTAGGGCGATCCGCCGCCGCCGCCGTACCACCAGCCGGCCCCGCCGCCGCCGCCGCTGTGGCCGGGGAACGAGCAGTTGCCGCCGCCGCCGCGGGAGGCGCCGGCGTCGGCGCCCTTGCCGTCGTTGAGGAACACGCCCCACTGGCCGTTGTTGCCGTCGGCGCACTCGCCGAACGTGCTGTAGCCGCGGGCGCCGGGCGAGCCGCCCGAGCTCTGCCCGGCCGCGCCGCCGCCGCCGCCGTCGGCCGCGTTGTTCCTGCCGCCGTTCCCGCCGCCCCTCGCGCCGCTGCCGGCGTCGGCGTCGCCGCCGACCGAGGACCGCCCGCCGCCGCCTCCGCCGCCCGCCGCCACGGCGAGGGCGTGCTGACAGCCGTCCGAGCCGGCCGTGCTGAGGTACTGGGCGTCGCCGCCCGCGCCGCCGGAGTCGCCCGCGTAGACGCCGCCGTTCACGTAGCGCGTGGCGCCTGCCGCTCCGGCCGGGGCGCCCGTGAGGCGCCCGATCTCCAGCACCTGCCCGGGTGTGACGGGCACCTCGACGACGAGGCTGGAGCCGCGTCCGCCGGCGTTGCCCGTCCCGAGGCCGCTCGCACCCTTCCCGCCGTTCTGGCCGCTGAGGACGGCGCGGACCGTCGAGACCCCGGTCGCGGGAACGGTGTACTGCGACACCGTCGAGACCTTCGGGGAGGTGAAGCACGCGGTGCTGAAGACCGGCGCCGCCGATGCGGTCGGCGCGGCCACGACGCTGAGTCCTGCGCCCGCCACGAGCACGGCCGCGGCGACGAGGGAACGGAGGAAGGACTGGCGCATGTGCTGCTACTCCCGGCTGCTGCCGGGAGCGGGCGCCCGCGGTCGGCTCAGAGTAGGGCGGTCGTCGACCCGCGAGGAAGGCGCAAGGTACACGAACGCCCTGCTCGGGGGGTACGGAAGGCCACTTCTGCCGGAACCTCCCAGGAAGTCCCATGCACGTCGGCGCAGCGTCCCCACCCTGTCGGGGGAGCATCCCCCCCTGTCGGGGCAGCGTCCCCGCCCTATTGCGGCCGCCGCCCGAGTCGCGTAGCCTAGCGAGGTTGCGTGCATCTGCACGCGCTTGCGTGCTGCCCACCGGGCAGGAGCTCCGGCTCCGGCCGGACAGGCGGGCGGTGCGCCGACAAGTGACCTTGGGTGGGTCGGGCGGGGCTTCGTGCCGCGCGTGATCCACGGTAACCACACATGGAGGAAACCATGGCAGCAGTCTGCCAGGTGACCGGAGCCGTCCCCGGCTTCGGGCACGCCATCTCGCACTCGCACCGGCGCACCAAGCGCCGCTTCGACCCGAACGTGCAGAAGAAGACGTACTACGTGCCGTCGCTTCGCCGTAACGTCACCCTGACCCTCTCGGCTAAGGGCATCAAGGTCATCGACGCCCGTGGCATCGAGTCCGTCGTCAAGGATGTTCTCGCTCGCGGGGTGAAGATCTAATGGCCAAGCAGCAGGACGTCCGTCCGATCATCAAGCTCCGTTCGACGGCCGGCACCGGTTACACCTACGTGACCAAGAAGAACCGCCGCAACGACCCCGACCGTCTCGTGCTCAAGAAGTACGACCCCGTAGTGCGCAAGCACGTCGACTTCCGCGAGGAGCGCTAAGTATGGCCAAGAAGAGCAAGATCGCCCGCAACGAGCAGCGCAAGGTGATCGTCGACCGCTACGCCGCCAAGCGCCTCGAGCTGAAGAAGGCCCTGGTCGACCCGGCCGGGACCGACGAGACCCGTGAGGCCGCCCGCGTCGGCCTCCAGAAGCTCCCCCGCAACGCCTCGCCCGTCCGCGTCCGCTCGCGCGACGCCGTCGACGGCCGCCCCCGCGGCAACCTCACGAAGTTCGGCATCTCGCGTGTCCGCTTCCGTGACATGGCGCACCGCGGCGAGCTGCCCGGTATCACCAAGTCCAGCTGGTGACCGAGCGCCGCTAGCGGCGTGAACGACCGAAGGCCCGTGATCGAAGGATCGCGGGCCTTCGTCGTCCCGCCGGCGGACGTAAAATGTGCGGATGACCGACTCCAGCCTGCCCACCGTCGCCGAGATCGCGGCGCTCATCGACCACGCGATCCTGAAGCCCGAGCTCACCCGTGCCGAGGTCGACGCCCAGCTCGACGAGGCGCGCGCGTCCGGCGTGTTCAGCGTCTGCGTCCGCCCCTCCGACATCGCCCACTCGGTCGCTCGGCTCGAGGGCTCCGGCGTCCTGGTCGGCACGGTCATCGGCTTCCCCCACGGCACCACCTCGACCGCGGCGAAGGTCGCGGAGTCGCGTCAGGCGCTCGCCGACGGCGCGTCCGAGCTCGACATGGTCGTCAACATCGGCCGCCTCCGGAGCGGCCTGCTCCAGGACGTCGAGGACGACGTCCGCGCCGTGGTCGATGCCGCCGAGGGCCACGTCGTCAAGGTCATCCTCGAGACGAGCCTCCTCGACGACGAGCAGGTCGTCGAGGGCAGCCGGGCCGCCGAGCGCGCCGGCGCGGACTTCGTGAAGACCGCCACCGGCTTCGCGGGCGGAGGCGCGAACGAGCACGACCTCCGCCTCATGCGCGGCGCCGTCTCGGAGGCCGTCCAGGTGAAGGCGTCCGGCGGCGTCCGCGACCTCGACACGCTCCTCGCCTACCGCGGCCTCGGCGTCACCCGCTTCGGCACCAGCGGCTCCGCGACCATCCTCGGCGACCTCGCCGCGCGGCACTCGGGCGACTCCTCCGCGGCACGTGTCGACTCCGCCTCCTACTGACGGAGCGGCCGACGAGGGCCGCACCGCACCCGCCGACCGGATGACGCCCGTGCGCCTGCGCCCGGGCCGCGCCGGCCGGTGGGCGGAGCGGACCCGCCGCCCCCTCGACGAGATCGCCCGCGCCCTCAAGGAGCGCGTCTACGCGACCTTCACGGGCCTGGCCGTGGTGATGATCTACCTCGTCGGCGACCACCCCGACGCGGTCCACGCCCTCCAGAGCCTCGTGATCTCGATCATCGGGATCTCGGCCGCGGGCTTCGTCGCAGAGGTGATCGCGCACCAGGTCGTGCACGCGGCGACGCCCTCGCGAGCGGAGTCGGGCACGATGCTGCGGATCGCGGGCGGGGCGCTCGCCTCGGCGTCGCTGCCGGTCCTCGCGCTCGGTGCCGCGGCGCTGGGCTGGATCGACGCGACGGTCGCGCTGCGGATCGGCGCGGGCGTCTACGTCGCCACGCTCGCGGGGATCGCCCTCATCGCCGTCGTGCGCGCGGGCCTCTCCTGGAAGGAGAGCCTCGTCTCGCTGCTCGGGATCGTGGGCCTCGGCGTGCTGGTCGTCGGCGTGCTCGCGCTCGCGCACTGATCCGGAGGCGCCGCCGCGCGTAGGCTCGGACGGATGACGTCACGCACCAGGGTCGAGCTCGGCCGCCGGGAGGACCTCGGCGCCGACTGCGCGAACTGCTTCGGCCTGTGCTGCGTGGCCCTCGCCTTCGCCCGCTCCGCCGACTTCCCGTTCGACAAGCGCGCCGGGGACCCGTGCGTCAACCTCGACGGCGAGGACGCGTGCACGATCCACCGCCGGCTCCGACCGCAGGGCTTCGTCGGCTGCACCGTCTTCGACTGCTTCGGCGCCGGCCAGAAGGTCTCGCAGCAGACGTTCGGCGGCGTCTCCTGGCGGTCCGACCCGGCCGTGCGCGAGCGGATGTTCGCGGTGTTCCCGTTGATGCGCCGCCTGCACGAGCTGCTCTGGTACCTCGACTCCGCACTGGCGCTTCCCGGTGTCGCCGCGCCGCTCCTCGACGAGCTGCGCGAGCGGTTCGACGGCGTGCACGCGCACACCCTCGGCGAGCCGGAGCAGGTGGTCGCGGTCGACGTCGACGCGGAGTACGGAGCGTCCCGGCCGCTCCTGATCGCGGCGAGCGCGGCCGCTCGCGCAGGAGCGGCGCCGGCTGCCCGCCGGTCGAGGGGCCGTCGGCTCGCTCCGGGTGCCGATCTGGCGGGTGCATCGCTCCGGAACGCGGACCTGCGGGGGGCGGATCTGCGGGGCGCGCTCCTCCTCGCCGCGGATCTGCGGGGTGCGGATCTGCAGCGGTGCGACCTGCTCGGGGTGGACCTTCGTGATGCTGACGTGTCCGGTGCGCGGCTCGCCGAGGCGGTCTACCTCACCCAGGCGCAGGTGAACAGCGCCCGAGGGGATGCGGCGACCACGCTGCCGTCGCACTTCGAGCGCCCGTCGCACTGGGGCGGCTAGGCCGCCACCTCAGAGGCTGCGGGGGCCGCCCAGCGATTCGTCGCCGCCCTCGTCGTCGACGCCGAGGGCCTCGACGACCTCGCGGCCGAGGAGGTGCGCGCCGCTCCAGCCCTCGATGACGCACCGGGGGAACGCCTCGCGGTCCGGGGAGCCGAGCCATGCGGCCGCGGCCTCGCGGGCCCACGCCTCGGAGGCGTACACGCCGATGATCTCTGTGCGGTCGTCCCACGGCGTCGCGGTCGAGAGCACGAAGTGGTCACCGTTCACGATCGGATCTCCTCCGGCTCTCGGGGTTCAGCGACCCCGTGGGAGTGCGGGACCGGACCGGACGCTACCCGTGGGCGGGGGAGCGCGTCTCCGGGGTCGACACGAGCGCGGATGAAGGCTACGGGAACGTCGAGCGCGGCGCGATCACCCGATGGTCCCACGCAGGCGGGCGTTCAGCCCACCCAGAGCGGTCGCGATCTCGTTCTCGTCGCTTCCGGGGAGGAGGGCGCCGCCCTGCTCGAGGCCGTGGCGCAGGGCCTCGACCTCCTCAGGGGGGAGGCCGCCGCTGTCGAGGAGGGCCTGGAGGGCGGCGAGGATGCCGACGAGGGCGACGGCGTCGTCCAGGTCGAGGGGGCGGACGCAGGACTTCTCCATGTCATCGCTCCTGTTCGGGTCAGGGGTTCGGGGGCGGGGGCCCCGCAT
>NZ_PSTO01000047.1:0-23292 GCF_002930975.1 Rathayibacter sp. AY1A3
GGAGGGGCGGGCGGGCTCAGCCGCGCGGAGGCTGGCGGTCGCCGGGCGGGCGGGCGGCCTGGCCGCGGCGCTCGGCGCGGTTCGCGAACTCCCGGGCCTGCTCGCGCTCGAAGTGCTGCGCCTGCTTCTGCTGGTCGTACTCGGTGTACGCGTCCACGATGCGGCCGACCAGGCTGTGGCGCACCACGTCCTCGCTGGTCAGGCGCGAGAAGTGGATGTCGTCGATGCCGTCGAGCACGCGCGTCACGAGGCGGAGTCCGCTCGCGCCGGTCGGCAGGTCGACCTGGGTGATGTCGCCGGTGACGACCATCTTGGAGCCGAAGCCGAGGCGGGTGAGGAACATCTTCATCTGCTCGGGCGTCGTGTTCTGCGCCTCGTCGAGCACGACGAACGAGTTGTTGAGCGTGCGCCCGCGCATGTAGGCGAGCGGTGCGACCTCGATCGTGCCGGCCGCGAGCAGCTTCGGGACGATCTCTGGGTCCATCATCTCGTTCAGCGCGTCGTAGAGCGGGCGCAGGTACGGGTCGATCTTGTCGGTGAGCGAGCCTGGCAGGTAGCCCAGCCGCTCCCCCGCCTCGACCGCCGGGCGGGTCAGGATGATCCGCTCGACCTCCTTGCGCTGCAGCGACTGCACGGCCTTCGCCATCGCCAGGTAGGTCTTGCCGGTTCCGGCCGGGCCGATGCCGAAGACGATGGTGTTCTGATCGACCGCGTCGACGTACTCGCGCTGCCCGAGCGTCTTGGGCCTCACGCTCCGTCCGCGTGCCGTGAGGATGGCCTGGCCGAACGCCTCGGCCGGGCTCACCGGCCCGCCGTTCTGCAGGATGCGGGCGGACTCGCGCACGCCCTCCGGGTCGAGATCGTGCCCGCTCGCGGTCATGCGCACCAGTTCTTCCACCAGGCGCGTCGCCGCGGCGACGGGCTCGCGCTCGCCGTCGAGCGTCACCTCGTTGCCGCGCACGTGCACCCGGACATCGGGGAATCGTCCTTCGACCGCTCGGATGAGGCGGTCCTGGGGTCCGAGGAGGCGCACCATCGCGACTCCGTCGACGGCGACGACGCGCCGCGTCGTCTCGGACGCGTCCGCGCCGGGGGCGGGACGCTCGTCGGGGCTCGCGCCCGTGTTCTCAACCGGTGGCAAGGGAGCCTTCCGTCTGGTGGCCGCCCAGGACGTGGGCGTGCACGTGGAACACGGTCTGGCCCGCCTCTTCGCCGGAGTTGAAGACGAGGCGGAACTGACCGTTGCTGTGGGCGTCGGCGAGCGACTGGGCGACCTGCACCATCTCGGCGAGCAGGGCGGGATCGGCGGCGGCGAGGGCGGCGACCGTGGCGTGCTCCTGGGTCTTCGGGAAGACGAGGAGGTGGACGGGCGCCTTCGGCTCGATGTCGGTGATCGCGAGGATGCGCTCGTTCTCGAACACCACATCGGCCGGGATCTCGCCCTGGACGATGCGCGTGAAGACGGTGGGTTCGCTCATGCACTCATCTTAAACGGGGCCCGTGCGCGACGGGCGCCGCGTTCGCCCACGGCACCCTGCTCCGGCGCTCCGAGGCGGCTGTGGAGGAGCGTCACCAGCGGCCCAGGCGGGCCGAGAGGACGGCGATGGCAGCGGGACCTGCGGTCGAGGTGCGCAGGACGGAGTCGCCGAGCGCGACGGCCTCGGCGCCCGCCTCCGCGAGCAGCCGCAGCTCCTCCGGAGCGATGCCGCCCTCGGGCCCGACGACGAGCACCAGGTCGCGTCCGTCCGGGACCACCTGGGAGAGCCGCGCCTGCGCCGAGGGCTCGAGGACCAGCACGCGGGACGTCGCGGCGCGCGCGACGAGACCGCGCACCTGCTCGAGCGGCGCGACCTCGGGCACCCGGGGGCGCAGCGACTGCTTGCTCGCCTCGCGCACGATGGCCCGCCAGCGCTCGCGCCCCTTCTCCTCCTTCGGGCCCGACCACCGCGAGATCGACCGCGCGGCCTGCCACGGGACGACCTCGTCCACCCCGAGCTCGGTCGCCGCCTGCACGGCGAGCTCGTCGCGGTCGCCCTTCGCGAGGGCCTGGACGAGGACAAGGCGCGGGGACGGAACCGGGGACTCCTGCACCGACTCCACGACGAGCACCACTCGCGCCGGCTCCGCGCTCTCGACGACCGCGGTCGCGACGAGTCCGCGCCCGTCACCGACCCGGACGCTCTCGCCCGCGCGGATCCGGCTGACGGTCGCGGCGTGCCGTGCCTCCGCGCCGGTGAGAGCGAGCCGGCCCCCGACGACGAAGCCCTCGGAGTCCAGCGACTCGTCGATGTAGTGGTGCGCCACGGGCTCAGCCCAGGAAGCGGTCGCGGAGCTTCGAGAAGAGGCCCTGCTGGAAGTGGGTCAGCGCGGGCTTCTGCGGCTTGTAGTGCTTCGCGAGCTCCTGGACCAGCTCCCGCTCGCGGTGGCCCAGCTTCGTCGGGGTGACGACCTGGATGCCGATGCGGAGGTCGCCGCGTCCGCTGCCCCGCAGGCGCGTGACTCCGCGTCCCTTGATCGTGACGATCTCGGTGCTCTGCGTGCCCGGCTTGATCTCGATCTCGATGTCGCCGTCGAGCGCCTTGAGCGACGCCGTGGAGCCGAGGATCGCGTCCGTCATCTGCACCTCGAGGGTGCAGAGCAGGTCGTCGCCGTTGCGGCTGAAGACGTCGTGGTGCTTGACCTTGATCTCGAGGTACAGGTCGCCGTTGGGGCCGCCGGCCGGGCCGACCTCGCCGCTGCCGGGCATCTGCAGGCGCAGGCCCGTGTCGACTCCCGCGGGGACGTCGACGGGGATGGTGCGGCGGGCGCGGACGCGTCCCTGGCCCTGGCAGGTGGAGCAGGGGGTCGCGATGACGGTGCCGTAGCCGCGGCAGGTGCCGCAGGGGCTCGCCGTCATCACGTTGCCCAGGAGCGAGCGGACCGTGCGCTGGATCTGGCCGGAGCCGTGGCAGATGTCGCAGGTCACCGGCGAGGTGCCGGGCTGGCAGCACGAGCCCTGGCACGTCTCGCAGAGCACCGCCGTGTCGACCTCGAGGTCGCGGTGGGTGCCGAAGATGACCTCGTCGAGCGAGACCTCCACGCGCAGCAGGGCGTCCTGGCCGCGCTCGCGGCGGGAGCGCGGCCCGCGGGACGAGCCCTGCGCGCCCTGCCCGAAGAAGGTCTCGAAGATGTCGCCGAACCCGCCGAAGCCCTGGCCGCCGCCGCCGAAGCCCTCCTGGGGCCCGCGGTCGTACTGCGCCCGCTGCTGGGCGTCGCTCAGGACGTCGTAGGCGTGCGTGACGAGCTTGAAGCGCTCGGAGGCGTCCGCGCTCGGGTTGACGTCGGGGTGCAGCTCGCGGGCGAGTCGGCGGTACGCCTTCTTGATCTCGTCGGCGGAGGCGTCGCGGTCGACGCCCAGCACTTCGTAGTGATCGGCCACAGGTGGCTTCGTCCTTCGTTCGTGGGTCGGTGGGCCGGGCACGGCGCACCGGGGGGATCCGGCGGGGGCCGGGAGGTCGGGCCTACTCCTCGCCGAGGAGGCGGGAGAGGTAGCGGGCGACGGCGCGCACCGCGGTGATGTTGCCGGAGTAGTCCATCCGGATCGGGCCGAGCACGCCCAGGCGCGAGACCTGGCCGCCCGCGGTGTTGTACCCGCTCGTGAGCACCGAGGTCTCCTGCAGCCCGAACGGCGCGTTCTCGCGGCCGATGCGCACCGAGATGCCCCGGGGGTCCGGGGTCATCTCGGCGAAGAGGCGCAGCAGCTCCACCTGCTCCTCGATCGCCTCGAGCACGGGGTAGATGCTGCCCGAGAAGTCCTCCTCGGTGCGGACGAGGTTGGCGGCGCCGGCCATGACCAGGCGGTCCTGCCGGTTGGCGCCGACCTGCTCGAGCAGGGTCTGCACGATCGGCGTCAGCACGTGGCGCCGCTCGGGGCTGAAGCGCTCCGCGACGGAGCCGAGCGTCTCGGCCGCCTGCTGGAGCCCGAGGCCCAGCACGGCCGTGTTGAGCTTCGCGCGGATCTCGCCCAGGAGCGCGTCGTCCACGTCCTCCGGGGTCTCGAGCACGCGCTGGTCGACCCGGCCGGTGTCGGTGATCAGCACCGACAGGAGGCGGCGGGGAGCGAGGGCGACGAGCTCCACGTGGCGCAGCCGCGCGGCTCCGAACGACGGGTACTGCACGAGCGCGACGCTGTTGGTGAGCTGCGAGAGCAGGCGGACGGTCTTGACCAGCACCTCGTCGAGGTCCGGGCTCTGCCCGAGGAACGTCTCGATCGCCTGGCGCTGCGCGGAGGTCAGCGGGCGGAGGTCGGCGAGCTGGTCGACGAAGAGGCGGTAGCCCTTGTCGGTCGGCACGCGGCCGGAGGACGTGTGCGGAGCCGCGATCAGCTCCTCCTCCTCCAGCTGGGCCATCTCGTTGCGGATGGTGGCGGCCGAGACGCCGAACGCGTGGCGCTCGACGATCGACTTCGAGCCCACCGGCTCCCGGTTCGCCACGTAGTCCTGCACGATCACGCGCAGGACCTGGAGACCGCGCTCCGTGACCATACGACCGACCTCCCGCCGGACTCCGAGTGCCCGCGGGCACGACCGTCTGCGGCGCTGACGCCGCGCGGAGCCTGGCACTCCGCAACTCTGAGTGCCAATCATAACCGGGAGGCGGACCGCCCGGCGGGGTTGCGCCGGGATCGGCCGGGGTGCACTCCTGCAGGGCCGCGGGGAGGAGCCCCGTCATCCCCGAGGAGGAGGTCCCGCGCGGCCCGGTGCGGAGGGAGTCGGCTCATGCCACGATGGACGCCGAGCGCACGGGGGACGCCCGTCGCCGCCGCCGGAACGGAGACCATCATGTCGGCCACCCCTCCCCCGCCCCCCGTCTACGGGACCCCGGCTCCGCCGCTGAACCCGGCGGACGAGAAGACCTGGGCGATCGTCACGCACGTGACCGGCATCTTCTTCAGCTTCCTGCCCTCGCTGATCGTCTTCCTCGTCTTCAAGGGGCGCGGACCGTTCCTCGAGGCGCACGCCAAGACGGCCCTCAACTTCCACCTGACGACGCTGATCGCCTACGTCGCCGGGACGATCCTGTCCTTCGTCCTCGTCGGCTTCATCGTGTTCCTGGTCGTGCCGATCCTGGTGATCGTCTTCGCGATCATCGCCTCGGTGCGCGCCAGCGCGGGCGAGTACTACACGTACCCGCTCAGCATCCCGTTCTTCAAGTAGCCGCGGCACCGGGGCGGCGGTGCGCCGGCCGCCCCGGGAGCCGGCCTCAGCCGTCGGTGAGGCGGCGCACGACCGCGTCGGCCAGCAGACGGCCGCGCAGGGTCAGCACGATCCGGCCGCCGAGCGCCGCCCGGCCGTCGACGAGGCCGTCGGCGATGAGCCCCGCCACCTCGCTGCGCCGACCGGCGTCGATCGCGTCGATGGGCAGCCCGTCCGCCAGGCGCGAGCGCAGCAGCACGTCCTCCACACGCCGCGTGCCCGCGTCGAGCGTCTCACGCCCGGCAGCGGGCGAGACCCCGGTGCTCAGCCGGTCGGCGTAGGCCGCCGGGTGCTTCACGTTCCACCAGCGCACGCCTCCGACGTGGCTGTGCGCACCGGGACCGACGCCCCACCAGTCGTGGCCGAGCCAGTACGAGAGGTTGTGCCGGGAGCGGTGGGCGTCGTCGCGCGCCCAGTTGCTGACCTCGTACCAGGAGTACCCGGCAGCGGCCAGGCGCGCGTCGGCGAGCTCGTACATGTCGGCCGTGAGGTCGTCGTCCGGGGTCGCGACCTCGCCGCGGCGGATCTGCCGGGCGAGCTTCGTGCCGTCCTCCACGATCAGGGCGTAGGCCGAGAGGTGGTCCGGCCGGTTGGCGAGCGCGGAGTCGAGCGACCGCTCCCAGTCGGCCAGGGACTCCCCCGGCGTGCCGTAGATGAGGTCGAGGCTGACCTGCAGGCCGGCCTCCCTCGCCCACTCGACCACGAGCGGGACCCGCTCCGGGTCGTGGGTGCGCTCGAGCGTGGCGAGGACGTGCGGCACGGCCGACTGCATCCCGAAGCTGACGCGGGTGAAGCCCGCCTCGGCCAGCGCGCGGAGGTAGGCGGCGTCGACGGAGTCCGGATTCGCCTCGGTGGTGATCTCGGCGTCGGGCGCGACCCCGAAGTGAGTGCGGAGGCCGCCCAGCATCCGCACCAGGTCGCCGGCGGGCAGGAGGGTGGGCGTCCCGCCGCCGAAGAAGACCGTGCGGGCGGGGCGCCGGGGCAGGCCCGCGCGCTCGAGCACGTCGGCGCCGAGAGCCATCTCGGTGATCGCCTCGTCGGCGTAGTCCTGCTGCTTCGCCCCGCGGAGCTCGGTCGCCGTGTAGGTGTTGAAGTCGCAGTAACCGCAGCGGACCCGGCAGAACGGCACGTGCACGTAGAGGCCGAGGTCCCGCTGCTCCACGCCGTCGACGACGGACGCGGGCAGTCCGCCGTCGAGCGGAGCAGGATCGGCGATCGGGAGGGCGCTCCCCACGTCAGCTGACGCGCGCCGGCAGCAGCGCGCGCAGGTACTTGGCGACCTGGCGCTTCTGCACGGCGCGCAGCACCGGCGCGCCCAGGCGGTAGAGACGGGTGGAGGGGCGCGAGAAGACCCGGATGACGAGCCAGACCGAGTCGTCCGCGCGCTTCTCGACGACGAAGGACTCCTCGCCGCTCTCGGGGTGGCCCTCGAGGGTGCCGTAGGCGAAGCCGACCTGGTCGGGCTCGTCGACGACGTAGACCACGCGGACCGGGGCGTCGAAGACGCGGCCGAGCAGGGTCACGCGGAGCACGGCGGTCACGCCGGCGGTGATGTAGGGGGTGCCGTCGGGAGCGAAGTGCTCCTCCGTCGGCCGGCTGACGAGGTCGATCGGGGTGCCCGCCGCGTCGAAGTTGACGCCGGTGTACTGCACGCCGCTCCCGCTGGTGATGTCGGTCACCTCGATGCCGCTGCCGCGCTGCACGCCCCAGGTCATCAGGGAGGCGGTGGTGATGGCGAAGCGCTCGTCGCCCGAGCCGAGACGGGCCTCGAAGCGCTCGGCCGTGAAGCCGTCCGGCGGGTACTCGAGCAGGTCGGGTGCCAGAGTGCCGCCGACCGCCGCGTAGGTGACCTGCGGCTGGCCCTCGAAGTTGGAGCGGCGGATGCTCACGTCCCGACCTTCTTCCCGGACTCCTCGAGCGCGGCGCGCGTCGAGTCCGCGTGCCGGGTGGTGCTGTCCATCCGACCCAGCGTATCCGACCGTCGGCGCCCCGAGCCGGGAACGACCGAGGGCCCTCCCCCGCCGGAGCGGGAGGAGGGCCCTCGACGTGGTGCGGGTCGGGTCAGCTGCAGGGAGTCAGCTTCTGGACGGCCGGCGACAGGGTGCCGGTGCCGCCGAGGAGGACGACGCGCGTCGCTCCGCCGGCCTTGATGTCCTGCAGCACCTTGACCGGCACGCAGGTCGGGGGCACAGCGAAGAGGGGGCTCCCCGTGCGCCCGGCGGCCGCGGCTCCGGCCAGGGCGTCGGGGAAGTTCTCTCCGGTGGCCAGGAACACGGTCTTCGACCCGCGGGGGAAGGCCGCCCGGTTGAGCTGCTCCGAGGTGTCGTAGCGGTCGACCCCGCCGATGCGGGTGACGACCGGTCCGGCCGGCACCGTGAGGGAGTTCTGGATGCCGGCGCTGATCGACAGCTCGGAGCCCGCGATGGTGAGCACCGGAGGCCGGAGCCCCCTCAGGATCCCGACAGTGGTCGGGTCGGCCGCCGGGAGGCCGCCGTTCACGAGGACGACGGGGGCCGAGTTCTTGCCCGCGGCGGCGGTGGCGCTGAGCGCGTCGGGGAACTTCTCGCCGGTCGCGAGCCAGGCCCCCTTCGGTGAGCCGCCTCCGAAGGCGCTCTCGATGATCTTCCGCGACGTGTCGTAGCGGTCGGTGCCTCCGAGGCGGAAGACCCTCCCGTTCGCGTACTGGCCGAGGTCGGTGGCGAGGGCGTCGCTGACGCTGAGGTCGGAGCCGACGACGACGATCCGCTGGGGCTTGAGACGGGTGAGCTCGTCGCGGACGACCTGGCTCACCGAGTCGCGGTCGACCAGGAGGAGCGGGCCGCCCTGCTTCGCGGCGGCGGGACCGGCGCTGAGCGCGTCGGGGAAGTTCGCGCCGGTGGCGATGTAGACGACGGGGACGCCGGGGGTGTCGAAGGTCGCCTTCGAGATCTCGACGGCGGTGCCCTGGCGGTCGGTGCCCGCGAGGCGGACGACCTCCGGGCCGGTGCCCGGCGTCGGCGTCGGGGTGGTGGTCGACGGGACGACGCGCAGCGGCGCGCGCACGATGACGCCGGTGCCGGAAGGCTGCTCCCCGCCGCGGCTGAGTCCCTTCACCTCGACCGACGGGGCGCCGAGCGGCGTCGTGTCGCTGAAGTTGAGGTAGCGGTCGAAGAACTCCTGGGTCGGACGGATCGCGATGCCCCGTCCGCCCTCGACGACCGTGGGGGCGGCCTTCAGGCGGCCACCGTCCTCCGTTCCGACCGTGGCGCTGAGGCCCGAGAGGTCGAAGAAGCCGGGGACACCGGAGTCGAGGACGATGACGTCGCCCGCGCCGGCCTCGGTGACAGTGCCGCCGCCGGCCCAGAATTCGCCGCCGGCGCGCTCGGAGGAGGTGGACGTCGACAGGTCGAGGTCGGCCTCCGCGGACCCGCTCGCAGCAGTCACCTCGAGGGCGGCGGAGAGGGCGAGGACGAAGCCGGTCCGGTCGATGCCGGACGGAGCGTAGGCGTCGGCCGCCTTCTTCTCGGAACCGTTCAGGAGGAGCGACAGCGAGGTGCCGCCGAAGGAGCCAGCGGCGCGCCCGATCGGGATGTCGATCGAGTTGGTGGCGGTGTCGACGACGGATTCGCCGCTCGCGAGGTCCGTCGCGGTGCTGCCCAGCTGCCACGTCACGACCCGGTAGCCGGGGTGCGACCACTCGGTGAAGGTGTCGGGAGCGGTGGAGTCGGGCAGCTCGACGGTCAGCGTGGTCGCGTCCCCGGGCACCAGCAGCGGCTCGGTGCCGCCGAACCGGGCGCTGTCCGACCAGGAGTAGGGCGCGGGCGCGACCGGGATCACCTTGTTCGCTGCCGAGGCCGGTCCCGCCGCCACCAGCGATCCCGCTGCGACGGCCGCGATGCTCGCGAGCGCCGCCCCCGTCCTGATCCAGCGCTTCCTCGTGCTCGTAGGCACCACGGACTACCACCCTTCGTCATGGTGGAGGACCGGTCGTCGACGCTGCAGCCCCCCGTGCGGATCGGTCTCGATCCACGGCCGCGTCCTGGCGTCCGAAAGCTATCGGTCCGCTGTGAGGCGCCGCAATCCCCGCGGACACGATGTCCCGGACGGGGGGTGCGTCACCCGTCCGGGAGGGGGGACGGGCGCCGGCGACGGGGCTCGCGCTACTTCTTGTCCTTGGTCTCGACGTCGCCCGAGAGCGCGGCGATGAACGCCTCCTGGGGGACCTCGACGCGGCCGACCATCTTCATCCGCTTCTTGCCCTCCTTCTGCTTCTCGAGGAGCTTGCGCTTGCGGGTGATGTCGCCGCCGTAGCACTTGGCCAGGACGTCCTTGCGCATCGCGCTGATCGACTCGCGGGCGATGATCCGGGCGCCGATGGCGGCCTGGATCGGCACCTCGAACTGCTGACGCGGGATCAGCTTGCGCAGGCGCCCCGTCATCAGCACGCCGTAGGCGTAGGCCTTCTCCCGGTGCACGATCGCGCTGAACGCGTCGACCTGCTCGCCCTGCAGCAGGATGTCGACCTTCACGAGGTCGGCCTCCTGCGAGCCGGCGGGCTCGTAGTCGAGCGAGGCGTAGCCGGCGGTCTTGGACTTGAGGTTGTCGAAGAAGTCGAAGACGATCTCGCCGAGGGGCATGTGGTAGCGGATCTCGACCCGGTCCTCGCCCAGGTACTCCATGCCGATCAGGGTCCCGCGGCGGCTCTGGCAGAGCTCCATGATCGTGCCGACGTAGTCCTTCGGCGCGAGGATCGCGGCCTTGACGATCGGCTCCGTGACGGCGGCGATCTTCCCGACGGGGAACTCGCTCGGGTTCGTGACGGTGACGGTCTTCTTGTCCTCCGTCGAGACCTCGTAGATGACCGAGGGCGCCGTCGTGATGAGGTCGAGACCGAACTCGCGCTGCAGGCGCTCGGTGATGATCTCGAGGTGCAGGAGGCCGAGGAAGCCGCAGCGGAAGCCGAAGCCGAGCGCCACCGACGTCTCGGGCTCGTAGACGAGCGCCGCGTCCGAGAGCTTGAGCTTGTCGAGGGCCTCGCGCAGGTCCGGGTAGTCGCTGCCGTCGATCGGGTACAGGCCCGAGAAGACCATCGGGAGCGGCTCGGTGTAGCCGGGCAGCGCCTGCGTCGCGGGCTTGGACGCCGTGGTGACGGTGTCGCCGACCTTCGACTGGCGCACGTCCTTCACACCGGTGATCAGGTAGCCCACCTCGCCGACCGCGAGACCCTGCGTCGCGACGGGCTCGGGGCTCGACACGCCGATCTCGAGGATCTCGTGCGTGGCGCGGGTCGACATCATCTGGATCTTCTCGCGCGGCGAGAGCTTGCCGTCGATCATCCGGACGTAGGTGACCACCCCGCGGTAGGCGTCGTACACGGAGTCGAAGATCATGGCGCGCGCAGGGGCGGAGGGGTCGCCGACGGGCGGCGGGATGAGCTCGGTGACGCGGTCGAGCAGCGCCTCGACGCCCATGCCGGTCTTGCCGGAGACGCGGAGGACGTCGTCCGGGTCGCCGCCGATCAGGCTCGCGAGCTCCTTCGCGTACTTCTCGGGATCCGCGGCCGGCAGGTCGATCTTGTTCAGGACCGGGATGATCGTGAGGTCGTTCTCGAGCGCGAGGTAGAGGTTCGCGAGCGTCTGGGCCTCGATGCCCTGCGCCGCGTCGACCAGGAGGATCGCGCCCTCGCAGGCCGCCAGCGAGCGGCTGACCTCGTAGGAGAAGTCGACGTGGCCCGGAGTGTCGATCATGTTCAGGGCGAACGTGCGCCCGTCGCGCTCCCACGGCATCCGCACGGCCTGCGACTTGATCGTGATGCCGCGCTCGCGCTCGATGTCCATGCGGTCGAGGTACTGCGCGCGCATCGCCCGGTCCTCGACGACACCCGTGATGCCGAGCATCCGGTCGGCGAGGGTGGACTTGCCGTGGTCGATGTGGGCGATGATGCAGAAGTTGCGGATGGACGCCGGATCGGTCGCGGCGGGCTCGAGCCCGGAGTGTGCACGTGGAGACATCGTGGGACCAGTGTCCCATGCCCGGCGGCGGAGGCCGGGACCGGCGGCTACAGATCGAGTCCGTAGGTGCGGGTGGGCTCGACGCCGGGCGGGTTCTCCCGCTCGCCGAGGCGGACGAAGCCCATGCTCTCGTAGAGGGCGTGCGCGGTGGTCATCAGCGTGCCGCTGTTCATCACGACCCGCTGGAGGCCCCGCTCGGCGGCGAGCATCACGACGAACTCCGTGAGCAGCCGCCCGAGACCCCGCCCACGTGCCTCCGGGGCGACGGCGAGCAGCCGCCAGTCCAGCTCGCCGGGGCGCCCGAGCTCGTACAGGTTCGCGCCCGGGCGCGCAGTGGTGACCGTGGCGAGGATCCGCCCGTCGCCCTCGACGGCGACCCAGACCTCGCCCTCGACGTCGTGCCGGGCGACCGCTGCGACGTCGGCGGCGTACTCCTCCCCCAGCTCGTAGTCGTGGGCGTAGGCGGCGAGCCGCAGGCGCGAGACCTCGTCGTACTCCTGGGCCCGGACGCGCCGGACCAGCACCTCGGCGGCGCTCATCCCCGCACCGGGGCCGGGAGGGCGCGCAGCCCGTGCTCCAGCGCGGCGGGGTCAGCGGCGAGGCAGACGCGGATCCAGCCCTCGCCGGTGCGGCCGAAGGCGCTGCCGGGCGCGACGGCGACGAGGGTCTCGAGGAGGAAGGACTCGACCCACGAGGCGACGTCCCCGCCGGTCGCGTGCGCCATGTCGATCCACAGGTAGAACGCGCCCTCGTGCTCGCGGTAGGCGATCCCCCGCTCGTCGAGCACGCCCGTCGCGAGCCTCAGGTTGGCGAGGTAGTGGTCGGAGGCGGACGCCACCGCGTCCTGCGGCCCGGTCAGAGCGGCGAGGGCGGCGCGCTGGTCCGGAGTGGCGACGCAGCTGATCGCCGCCTCCTGCACCGTGACCATGATCGACGTGAAGCCGGGAGGCGTCACGAGGTAGCCGACGCGGACGCCGGTCATCGCGTAGGTCTTCGAGAAGGAGAAGACGCTGAGGACGCGGTCGGCGTCGTCCCCGCGCTCCTGCGCGATCGCCGCGAGGCTCACGTGCGGGCGCCCGTAGGTGAAGTACTCGTAGACCTCGTCGCTGAGCACCCACAGGTCGTGGCGCCGGGCGATGTCGAGCAGGCGCTCGAGGACCTCCCTCGGGAACACCACGCCGAGCGGATTGGACGGGCTGTTGACGATCAGGACGCGGGTCCGGTCGGTGATCAGGCGCTCGACCTCCTCGGGATCGGGGAGGAAGGCGTTCTCAGCGCGCAGCGTGTACGGCACGGGGACGGCGCCGATGGTCCGCGCGTTGGTCGTGAAGACGGTGTAGCCCGGGTCGGGGATGAGCACCTCGTCGCCGGGCCCGAGCAGGAGCGTCATCGCCTGGTGCAGCGCCTGCGTGGCGCCGACGGTCACCCAGACCTGCTCGACGTCCGCCTCGATGCCGTTGTCCCGCGCCAGCTTCTCGACGATGGCGCGCCGGAGCTCGGGCACGCCGCCGTTGGGCCCGTAGCGGGTGTCGTCGGCCGCCCACGCCGCCCGTGCCGCCTCGATGATGTGCGGCGCGGTCGGCACGTCGGGCTCGCCCACCGCGAGGAGGGTGACTCCGTCGAGCCGCAGCGCGATCTCGAACAGGTGGCGGATGCCCGAGGGCGGCACCGCGGAGAGGTGATCGGCGAGACGGGGCACCGGCGTCACGTTACCGGCGGGCCCGGACCGCGAGACGCCACGGCGGTCCGCCTCCCCCGGCGTGTCGCCCCGGCGGCCCCGACCCGGACGGCGCCGCCTCCGCGGGCGCGGCGCGGTTGAAGGGTGACGACGGGTGCGCTAAAGTTCCTTGTTGGCTTGCGCTCCCCCTCCGGACACCCGGCAGGCGTGGAGTGATCAGAAGCCGGCGACCTCCAGTCGCACCGCAGGGCGTTCAGACGCCCGCGGAAGGGGCACTCCGTCGAGTAGCCGGCTGCACACACGCACATCCGAGAAGAAGGTAATCCACGTGGCAAACATCAAGTCGCAGATCAAGCGCAACCTCACCAACAAGAAGGCGAACGAGCGCAACAAGGCCGTCAAGAGCGAGCTGAAGACCGCCATCCGCTCGGTCCACACCGCCATCGCCGCCGGCGACACCGAGAAGGCCGGCACCGCCCTCGCCTTCGCCGCCAAGAAGCTCGACAAGGCCGCCAGCAAGGGCGTCATCCACAAGAACCAGGCCGCGAACCGCAAGTCGGCCATCGCGAAGCAGGTCGCCGCGCTGTAGTACTGCGCGAAGCGGAAACGACGAAGGGTCCGGCCTCTGGCCGGGCCCTTCGTCGTTTCCGCTTCGCGGTCGACGGGCTCCTCGTGCCTCGTCGCCCGTCGCGCAGTCGGCTTCCGCGCTTGGTTGCGGTGGGAGGAGCGGGTTGCGTTCCGGGTACGACGATCCGCTGACACGCGGATCGCCGGTGACCCTGCGAGGGCATCGTCCGGCTCTCGATCGGCTGCGGCCCGGTCCGCTACCGCGGAGGGTCGCGGGGGGAGGAGCGGAGAGCGTTTCGGGGTACGACGATCCGCTGACACGCGGATCGCCGGTGAGCTGTGCCGTCTTCGACGGGCTCCTCGTGCCTCGTCGCCCGTCGCGCAGTCGGCTTCCAGGGGTGGTCGCGGTGGGAGGAGCGGGTTCCGTTCCGGGTACGACGATCCGCTGACACGCGGATCGCCGGTGACCCTGCGGGGTCGTCGTCCGACTCTTCGTCGGCCGCGGTGCGACCCTGCGAGGGGAGGTGATCCAGTCACTGCTGGTCGAGTGGCCGCGGAGCGGCCTATCGAGACACGCCGGGGACGAGGTCGGTGCGGATCGCGGGAGCAGGGCCTTTCGGGCGGGTCAGAGGCCCCGTGCGGAGACGACGGAGACCATGCGCTCGAGGGCGTACACGGGGTCGCGGGTGGCGCCCTTCACGTTCGCGTCGGCGTCGGCGACCGTCAGGATCGCGGTGCCGAGGCCCTCGCCGGTCCAGCCCTGCAGGTCGCGCCGGGCCCGGTCCACCTGCCACGGAGCGAGGCCCAGACGCGAGGCGACCTGGCCCGAGCCCTCGCGCGAGCCGGCGACCTTCGCCATGGTCCGCAGCTTGCTCGCGAACGCGGCGACGATCGGTACCGGGTCGGCACCGGAGGCGAGGGCGTGGCGGAGCCCGAGCAGCGCCTCGCCGTGACGGCCCGCGATCGCGGAGTCGGCGACGGTGAAGGCCGTGGTCTCGACGCGGCCGCCGTAGTACTTCGCCACGGTCGCCTCGGTGATCTCGCCGGTGACGTCGGACAGCAGCTGCTGGCACGCCGACGCGAGCTCGTCGAGGTCGTCGGAGAAGGCAGACACCAGGGCTCGGACGGCACCGGTGGTCGCCGTGCGGCCGGCGGTGCGGAACTCGGCGATCGCGAAGTCGACCTTGTCGCTCTCGCGCTTGAGCTCGGCGCAGACGATCTCGATGCCGCCGCCCGTGCCCGAGCGGATGGCGTCGAGGAGCTTCTTGCCCCTGTTGCCGCCGCTGTGGCGGAGCACCAGGGTCGCCCCGTCCGCGGGCGCCGAGAGGTAGTCGAGGGTCTCGAGGAGGAACGCGTCCGTGCACTTCTCGACGTTCGAGACGCGGATGAGGCGGGGCTCGTCGAAGAGGGACGGGCTGGCGAGCGTCAGCAGCTCGCCCGGCGCGTAGCCGCCGGCGTCGATGTCGCTGACCTCGAGGCTCGGATCCTCGGCCCGGAGGAACTCGCGGAGGAAGCGCAGCGCGCGGTCGGCGAGGAACTGCTCCGGGCCGGTGATCAGCACGATCGGCGCCGGCCGGGTCTGGTTCCAGGCGAGCTGCGGGATCGCCGCCTTCGAGGGCGCTGCCTTCGCGCGCGCCGGGGCCCTGCCTGCCATGCCGTGTCCTTCCGTGCCGCGCCCGTCCGAGCGCCCTCCACCCTACGGCCCGCTCACGGCGCCCCGAGGCCGCCGCGGGAGCCGTCGCGCCGCTCACCCAGACCGCGATCCCGTCGCTGCGGGACGCGAGCACGACCGTACCCTCGACATCCGACCTCAGCGCCTCGACCCCGCGCTCGGCCAGCAGAGCGAGGAGCGACGGATTCGGATGTCCGTAGTCGTTCTCCACCCCGACGGAGATCAGCCCGACGCTCGCGCCGAGCGCGTCGTAGAGGGCGGGCGACTGGTCGGCGGAGCCGTGATGCGCGACCTTGACGACGTCGACCCGGCCGACCGGCAGCCGGGAGACGCGTCCCTGCTCCTGCTCGCCGAGGTCGCCCAGGAGTGCGACGGAGAGCGGGCCGCCGCGGGCGTCCGGGCCGATGTCGACCCGGAGGGTCACGCTCGCCTCGTTCCCCCGCAGCGCGCTCCGCCGCTCCGGCCACTCGACCCGCCAGCGCAGCGAGCCGAGCGCGCCGCTGTCGCCGCGGACCGCCTCCTGCACGGCGACCCCCGCGCCGGTGAGCGCCGCCCGGTCGCGCTCGTCGTCGCGGCCCGCGGCGGGCCCGACGAGCGCGGCGTCGGTCCGTCCGAGGACGGCCTGGAGCCCGCCGACGTGGTCGAGGTCGTAGTGAGTGAGCACCAGCAGCGGGATCCGATCCACTCCCATCAGGCGGAGGCAGGCCTCGAGCGGTGCGGGCTCGGGCCCCGTGTCGACGAGCAGCACGCCCGCGTCTCCGCGGAGGAGGACCGCGTCGCCCTGCCCGACGTCGCACATCGCGACACGCCAGTCCTCGGGAACCGAGGCGGCGCGGAGGAGCGGCGTGGCGACGGTGGTGCCGCCGGCGGCCGCGATCGCGCACGCCAGCCCGACGGCGGCGATCCGGCGCACCCGCGCGAGCCGCGGCGACTGCGTGACCAGCACGAGGGCGAGCAGGGTCAGCACGGTGAGCGCGAGCGCTCCTCCCACTCCGGGCCACCAGGCGATCCTCGGGGCGGGCCACGAGTCGACGGCGCGGGCGATCGAGGCGATCCACCAGGCGGGGACGGCGGCGAGCCGGATCGCCGCGTCGGCGGCTCCGGGCCACCAGGGAGCGAGCAGGCAGCCGATGAGCCCGAGCCCGGTCGCGGCGGGTGCCGCGGGCTCGGCGAGCAGGTTGGCGAGCACTCCGTACACCGGCACCGACGGGTCCACGAGCAGCAGCACGGGCTGGCAGGCGAGCTGCGCCGCGGTCGGCACCGCGAGCAGCAGGGCGAGAGGCCGGGGCAGCACCCGACCGAGAGCGCCCGCGATCGGCTCGGCGAGCAGCAGGAGTCCGGCGGTGGCGAGGACGGACAGCACGAAGCCGAGCCTCCCCGCGATCGAGGGGTCGGCGGCCACGAGGAGGACGACGGTCGCGAGCAGAGCGGGCACGGCCGCTCCGGAGCGACGCCCGAGCCGCGCGAGGAGGACCACCGTCGCCATCACGGCGGCCCGCACCACGCTCGGCTCGGGGGTCACCAGCACGACGAAGCCGGCGAGCAGGGCGAGGGCGGCGACGGTCCGGAGGCGGCGCCCTGCGCCGAGGAGCGCCGCGATCGTCCAGCCGGCGACCACCACCACGGCGCAGTTGGCGCCCGAGACGGCGGTCAGGTGGGTGAGCGACGCGGTGCGCATCGCCTCCTCGAGCCCCGCGTCGAGCGCGGACGTGTCGCCGGTCGCGAGGCCCGGCAGCAGACCCGCCACGTCGCCGCCGACCAGCGCCGCGCGTTCGAGGAAGCGCGAGCGCAGCACCTCCGCGACGGCCGCCGCTCCCCCGGGACCGCGCCGGTCCTCGACGGACGCCGCTCTCAGCATCGTCGCCTCGCCGACGGGCCCCTCCTGCGCGGCAGCACGCGCCTCCAGGTCGAGCTCGGCGCCCACGGGCAGACGACCGCCGGGATCGGCGAGCAGCACGCGGACGGGGGCCGCGGTCGACGCGTCTCCCACCCGCAGCGCCGTCGCGTCGAACCACACTCCCCCGGTCGCGAGCGGTCGGGCACCCGTGTCGACGCGCACGGTGACCGGAGTGAGGGCGCGATCCTCCTGGGCCTCCCGCAGCGACGCCGGGTGGCCACCGGGCGCCGCAGCGACGACGGAGGTGAGGGCCAGGGCGGCACCCGCGCCCGCGACGAGCACCGCTCCGACCAGCCGCCCGCCGAGACCGCGCCGGAGCAGGACGCACGCCGCCCCGAGGAGCACCCAGCCCGCGGCGCACCACGAGAGGCCCCCGTCGAGCACTGCCGCGACCGGCAGCATCCCGGCCGCCCACGCGGTGGTCCACGCGGCCACCGCTGCAGGCAGGAGCCGCAGGTCCGCCGCCCGCACGCTCCTCACGGCGCGACCTGGTCGCGGAACGCGGCGAGCGTCTTCTCGCCGATCCCGGGGACCTCGAGCAGCTGGTCGACAGAGGAGAACGGGCCGTTCGCCTCCCGGTGGGCGACGATCTTCTTCGCGGTCGCCGGGCCGATCTCGGGCAGCTCCTCCAGCTGGGCCGCCGTCGCCGTGCTCAGGCTCAGCACGGACCCCGCGGCGGAGGCTCCTCCCGGAGCGGATCCGCCCGGAGCCGCTCCCGCCGCGGCCGACGTCGCTCCCACGGCCGGCACGACGATCTGCTCGCCGTCGACGAGCCTCCGGGCCAGGTTGACCGCCGCGCGCTCCGCCGACTCCTGGAACCCTCCGGCGGCGGCGACCGCGTCCGCCACCCGCGCCTCAGGCGACAGGACGTACAGCCCCGGAGAGGCGACCTCCCCGGCCACGTGCACGTACAGCGACTCGACCGCCGCAGCAGCGGGCGCACTCGTCGACACGGCGGGCTCCAGGACCCGCTCATGACCGCTCGACCGCGCTCCCGCGAGCAGCACCGCGACCACCGCGGCGCCGATGACGAGCACGACCGCCGCTCCCACTCCCACGCGCCAGCGCGGGCGGGCGCAGCGGGGCCGCAGCAGCGCCGTCAGCTGCTCGTCGTCCGTCCCGCTGGTCTCTGGCATCCGCCGACGGTAGGACCCGCGTCACCGCCCGGCGCGGCCGCAGACACCGATCCGGGGACAGCCCGCCGGATCGCCTCCCTGTGGAGGAGAGGGCAGCACCGGCGCAGGACGCACGACGGGGCCCCTCCCGCGAGAGGAGGAGCCCCGTCGGGACGGATCGGCGGCTAGACCGCCTTCGTCACCAGGTTCACCAGGCGCGGCGCGCGCACGATCGCCTTCACGACCTCGCGGCCGACGAGGGCCCGGGCGACGCCGGCCGTGGCCCGCGCCTTCTCCTCGAGCTCGTCGGAGGAGATCTTCGGCGAGACCTCGAGCCGGTCGCGGACCTTGCCGTCGACCTGCAGGATCGCCGTGACCTTCTCCTCGACCAGCAGCGACGGGTCGGCCTTGCGCCACAGCGCGTGCGCGACGGTGCCCTCGTAGCCCAGGCGGTGCCACATGTCCTCGGCCGTGTACGGCGCGAACAGGTTGAGAGCCATCGCGACCACCTCGACCGCCTCGCGGACCGCGGGGTCCCCGGCCCCGGCACCCGAGTCGACGACCTTGCGGGTCGCGTTGACGAGCTCCATCAGCCGCGCGACCACGACGTTGAACTTGAACGCCTCGATCAGCGACGGGGACTCCGCGAGGAACCGGTGGGTCTGGCGGCGCAGAGCCGCGTCGCCCGACTTCCACTCGACGTCGGGCCTCGAGGTGACGTCCTTCGCCAGGCGCCAGGCGCGGGCGAGGAACTTCGCGCTGCCGCCGGGCGAGACGTCGGCCCAGTCGATGTCGTCCTCGGGCGGGCCGGCGAACGCCATCGTCAGGCGCACGGCGTCGACGCCGAACTCGTCCAGCTGGTCCGAGAGGCGGACGATGTTGCCCTTCGACTTCGACATCGCCGCGCCGTCCATCTGCACCATGCCCTGGTTGAGCAGCGCCGTGAAGGGCTCCGTGAACGACACGTAGCCCAGGTCGAACAGCACCTTGGTGATGAAGCGCGCGTACAGCAGGTGCAGGATCGCATGCGTCACGCCTCCGACGTACTGGTCGACGGGCGCCCACTTCTCGGCGAGCTTCGGATCGAAGGCCTGCGTGTCGTCCTTCGGCGAGAGGAAGCGGAGGAAGTACCACGAGGAGTCGACGAAGGTGTCCATCGTGTCCGGGTCGCGGCGCGCGGGCGAGCCGTCCACCGGGTGCGGCACGTTCACCCAGTCCTCCGCCGCTCCGAGCGGCGACGAGCCCTTCGGCTGCAGGTCGAGGCCGTCGGTGGAGGGCAGGACGACGGGCAGCTGGTCCTCGGGCACCGGCACGAGCTCGCCGTCGGCTCCGTGGATGATCGGGATGGGGGTGCCCCAGTAGCGCTGACGCGAGATCAGCCAGTCGCGCAGGCGGTAGTTCTTGGCCGAGCGGCCGCGGCCGCGCTCCTCGAGCATCCTGATGACGCGCTCGATGGCGGTGCGCTTGGAGAGCCCGTCGAGCGGCCCGGAGTTGATCAGGCGGCCGTCGCCGGTCAGCGCCTCGCCGGTCGTGGCGGGGTCGAGCGAGTACTCCTTCTCGAGCGCGGCCAGCTCCTCCGGGTCCTCCGGGATGACCGGGATCGCCCCGGTGACGGAGGCGTTGGTGTCGACGACCACGCGCACGGGCAGGTCGAAGGCGCGGGCGAAGTCGAGGTCGCGCTGGTCGTGCGCGGGCACGGCCATGACGGCTCCGTGGCCGTAGTCGGAGAGGACGTAGTCGGCGGCCCAGATCGGCAGCCGCTCGCCGTTCACGGGGTTCACCGCGTAGCGGCCGAGGAACACGCCGGTCTTGGGGCGGTCGGCGGTCAGGCGCTCGATCTCGCTCGACTTCTGCACCGTCTCGAGGTAGCTGCGGAACGCGTCGCGGATCGCGGGCTCGGAGCCCTCGACCAGCTCGGAGGCGAGGTCGGAGTCGGGCGCGACGACCATGAAGGTCGCCCCGTAGAGCGTGTCGGGGCGCGTGGTGAAGACGGTGACGCGCTCGTCGCGGCCCTCGATCTCGAACTCGACGTCGGCGCCGATGGAGCGGCCGATCCAGTTGCGCTGCATGGCGATGACCTTCGACGGCCAGGAGCCCTCGAGCTGGTTCAGGTCGTCGAGCAGCCGGTCGGCGTAGTCGGTGATCTTGAAGTACCACTGCGTGAGCTTCTTCTTGACCACGACCGCGCCGGAACGCTCGGAGGTGCCGTCCGCGAGGACCTGCTCGTTCGCCAGGACCGTCTGGTCCACCGGGTCCCAGTTGACCCAGCTGTCCTTGCGGTAGGCGAGGCCCTTCTCGTACATCTTGAGGAACAGCCACTGGTTCCACTTGTAGTACTCGGGGTCGGAGGTGTGCAGCACGCGGTCCCAGTCGAAGGACGCGGCGTAGCGCTTCATCGAGCGCTTCTGCTGCTCGATGTTGTCGTAGGTCCAGGTGACCGGGTTCAGCCCGCGCTTGATCGCGGCGTTCTCGGCGGGCAGGCCGAAGCTGTCCCAGCCGATCGGGTGGAGGACGTTGAAGCCCTGCTGGCGCCAGTAGCGCGCGATCACGTCTCCGAGCGCGTACGCCTCGGCGTGGCCCATGTGCAGGTCGCCCGAGGGGTACGGGAACATGTCGAGCACGTACTTGCGGGGGCGCTTGTCGTCGGGGTCGTCCGTCGCGAACGGGCGCGTCTCCTCCCAGATCGGGAGCCACTTCTCCTGGAGCGCTCGGAAGTCGTAGCGCTCCTCGTCGCTCGCGCCGGTCTGCCGGGAGGTGTCTTCTGCCACAGGTGCTTCTCACTTCTGAAGGAGGGGGAGAACGCGCACGCGTGGGCGGCTGCGTTCGACCATCAACCCTACTGGCCCCGCGCGCACGGCAGACGAACGCGGCGCCCGCTCACTCCTCGGCGGCGCCCAGCACCGCGAGGAGCGCCCGCGCCTTCAGCCGCGTCTCCTCGACCTCCTCCTCCGGCACCGAGAGCGCGGTGATGCCGCCGCCGGTCCCCAGGCGGGCGCGCTCGCCGTCGAGCACGAGGGTGCGGATCGTCATCGCGAGGTCCAGCGAGCCGTCCGAGCCCAGGCGGCCGAAGGCGCCGGAGTAGACGCCGCGGGGACCGCCCTCCCACTCCCGCAGCAGCTCCACCGCCCGGCGCTTGGGCGCTCCCGTCATCGAGCCGGCCGGGAAGAGGGCCGCGATCAGCTCGGCGATCCCGACGCCCGGCGCGCGGCGGGCCGAGACCTCGCTGACCAGCTGGTGGACGTGCGGGTAGCTCTCCACCTCGAGCAGGCGGTCGACGACGACGGAGCCGGGGGCGGCGATCCGGGCGAGGTCGTTGCGGACGAGGTCCACGATCATCACGTTCTCGGCCCGCTCCTTCACGCTCGACACGAGCTCGTCCCGGAGCGCGCGGTCCTCGTCGGCGTCCCGGCCCCGGGGGCGCGTGCCCTTGATGGGATGCGTGGCGACGCGTCCGTCGGCCCCGCCGGTGAGGAACCGCTCGGGCGAGGCGCTGACGAGCGCGAGCGGGCCGAGGCGGATCAGCCCGCCGTGATGGCTCGGGCTGGAGCGGCGGAGGCGACGGTACGCCTCGACCGGATCGAACCGGCCCTCGACGACGATCTCGTCGGTGAGGCAGAGCTGGTAGGCGTCCCCCGCGCGGATGGCCTCCTGGCAGCGGCCGATCAGCGCCGTGTACTCGGCGGCGGAGTGACGGCGGACCGGGACGCCGGCGGGCTCGGGATCCGCGGGGTCCGCGGGTGCGGGCGCGCCGACGAGCTCGAGCAGGCGCACGGTGAGCTCCTGCGCGTCTCCTGTCGCGACCAGGCGGACGGTCCGGGTGCCGTGGTCGAACTCGAGCACGGGGTCGCCCCGGAGCAGGGCGAGAGCGGGCGGATCCGCGGGGCCGGTCGGCGCCGAGGACAGGGAGACGGAGGCGGCTCCCGCCTCGTAGGAGATCCAGCCGTAGCGGCCGAGCGCGCGGTCGCCCGCCGGGGCCTCGTCGTCGACCGCGGCGAGCGCCGCCGCCACGTCGCCGCCGGCCTCGACGAGGAGCACGTCCTCGCGGGCGCACGCCCCGAGGTAGGAGCGGCCGCTCGTCGCTCCGAGGCCCGAGTCGAGCCAGAACGACGCCTCGGCGGTGGCGAACAGGGCGTGGTGCGCGAGCTCCGGATCGACCCAGGGCAGCTCGACCGAGCGGACGTGCCGATCCTCCGAGACCACTGGGCTAGCGTAGGCGGTCGTGGACGGCGAGCAGGTTCGGGAGTGGGACGGGCGGGCCCTGGCGAGCGTTCCCGAGCCGCCCGGGACCTCCCTGGACGCGGCCGACTCCTGGCTGGTGGACGAGGGCCGGGTCCGCGGGCTCGACCTGCACCGCGAGCGGTTCGCCGCCTCCGTCGCCTCGGCGGGCGGGCACCCGGACGTCGAGGCGTTCCTCGACGCCGCGATCGCCGCCCTGCCCCGCGAGGGCCGGTCCTTCCCGCGCGTCGAGCTCTCGGGAGGCGCCCTGCGGCTCCGGCTGCGACCCGCCCCGCCGACGACCCGCTCGGTGGTGCTGTGGACGAGCCCCGTGGATCCGCGCCGGACACCGTCCTGGAAGGGCCCGGACATCGCACGTCTCGCCCTCCTGCGCACGCGCGCGCACTCCGCGGGAGCGGACGAGGCCGTGCTGCTCGACGCCGAGGGCGCCGTCATCGACGGAGCGAGCAGCGCGATCCTGTGGTGGCTGGGCGATGCGCTGGTCGTCCCTCCGGCGACGAGCACCCGCGTGCGCAGCGTGACGGCTCGGACCGTCTCGGTGCTCGCCGGCGCGCTCGGCGTGGACGTGATCGAGGCCCCGGCCGAGCCGGAGTCGCTCGAGGGCCGTGAGGTCTGGACGGCCAACGCCCTGCACGGTCTCCGGCTGGCGACCGCCTGGGCGGACGGACCGGCGCTCGCCGCGGAGCCGGGCCGCCTGGACGCCTGGCGGAAGCGGCTGGACGCTCTCAGGCGGCCCCTCCCTGCGCTCTGACCCGCGGAGGACCTCAGCTCCCACGCGTCCCCCAGACGGAGGGCCCCCGTTCCGGTCGCACTCGTGCGTCCGCCGTGCGAGCATCGAGTACCCCCTCTTCCGGCCCCCGCCGGCCACTCGAGAAAGTCCTGCGATGACGCGTTCCCCCTCCC
>NZ_PSTO01000048.1:0-22799 GCF_002930975.1 Rathayibacter sp. AY1A3
TTGCCCGCGCGCCGCTCCGCGCGCACCCTGGAGTCATGACCGCCTGGAGCCCTCTCGAGATCGTCGGCGCCGTGGTGATCGCCCTCGCGCAGATCGGGCGGACCGCGCTCACCACGGCCATCCCGGTCCTCGCGTTCCAGGGCGGCTTCGACACCACGCAGATCGGGGCGCTCTTCGCCGCCCTCGGGGTCACGATGCTCGTGCTCGCGACGGCGACCGCGATCGTCGGCGTCATCGGCGTCGCGCGGAAGGACCGCGCCCGGCTGCTCTCGGCCGTCACGCTCGGCGTCGGCGCGAGCGTCGCGATCGTCGAGCTGGGCGCGCTCGTCGTCCCGCCCCTGGTCGGCCTCTCCCTCCAGTACTGACGAGGCCCGCCGGAGGGGATCCCTCCGCCCGCCCTCGCAGGATCCACACGGCGTCGCGCACGGCCCCTCGCGCTCCCCTGCGCCGCGACGGCCCTGCCGGCTCCCCGGCGATGCGCCAGGATGGGGGCATGACGACACGCGTGGACGGCCTCTTCGTCTACCCGGTGAAGGGCTTGACCCCGCAGCCGCTCCCCTGCGTCGAGCTCACCCCAGGCCGCGGCGTCCCCTTCGACCGCACGATCGCCCTCGCCCGCCCCGGCGGCGCCTACCGGCCCGGCATGCGGCACGGCATCTCCAAGCGCGAGTACTTCGTGCTCGTCGCCGAGGCCCGCCTCGCCGGCCTGACCACGCACCTCGACCCCGACAGCGGAGTGCTCACCGTCCACGTCCGCGGCCACCGGGTCCTCTCCGCCGACCTGGGCGCGGAGGACGGACGGGCCGCACTGCGCTCCTTCGCCGCCCGCGTGCTCGACCTGCCGCCCGGCGTCGAGCCCGTGATCGCCCAGGACGCGGGGCGCCGCTACACCGACACGGCCCACAACTCCGATGTCGAGATGGAGTACGTCTCGCTGATCAACCTGGCGAGTGTCCGCGACCTCGCCGAGCGCACCGGCCGGAGCGTCGATCCGCTGCGGTTCCGCGGGAACATTTATCTCGAGGGGCTGCCCGCGTGGAGCGAGCTCGAGCTGCTCGGCCGCGAGCTGACCGCGGGCGGGCTGCGGCTGCGGATCACGAAGGCCACCGAGCGGTGCGCCGCGACCGAGGTCGAGCCGGGCACCGGTCGGCGCGACCTGCCCGTCCCGCGCCTGCTGCACGAGACCTACGGCCACGAGCTCCTCGGCGTCTACGCTGAGGTCCTCGACGGCGGCACGCTCGGCGTGGGCGACGAGCTGGTGCTCCGTGGCTGAGCTGCGGCTCGTGGTGGCCGAGCGCGAGGCGCTCACCCCGGCCGTCACCCGCTTCGTGCTGCGGAGCGAGGACGGCGCCCCGCTGCCCGGCTACTCCGCCGGCGCGCACCTCACGCTCACGACCCCCTCCGGTGAGCGCCGCAGCTACAGCCTCGTCGAGCCGGGATCCGCGGAGCCGTCGCACTACGCGATCGCGGTGCGCCGCGAGCCCGGGGGTCGGGGCGGATCGCGGAGCCTCCACGACGACGTCCGCGTCGGCGATGTCCTCTCCTCCGCGCCGCCCGCGAACACCTTCGCCCTCCGGCCCGCCGCCCGCTACCTCCTGATCGCCGGCGGGATCGGGGTCACCCCGATCCGCGCGATGGCCGCCGAGCTCCGGGCGCAGGGATCGGCCGTGCAGGTCGTCTACCTCAGCCGCACCCCCGAGGACACCGCGTGGCTCGACGAGTTCTCCGCCGACGGCTCCCTTGTGCACCACAGTGCGATCCACGGCCGGCTCGACCTCTGGCCGCTCGTCGCCGAGCCCGACGACGACACCCGGATCTACTGCTGCGGTCCGTCCGCGCTGATCGACGAGGTCCTCGCCCTCACGATGCACTGGCGCCCGAGCCGGATCCACGTCGAGGACTTCGCGGGCGTCGACGCCGTCGGCGACCGAGCCGTCCCCTTCGCCGCCGTCTGGGAGCCGACCGGAGCCGTCGTGGAGGTCCCGGCCGACCGCTCGCTCCTCACCGCGCTCCGCTCCTCCGGGATCGACGTCGACTCCTCCTGCGAGTCGGGCACGTGCGGCACCTGCCGCCTGCGCCTCGTCGGCGGGACGGCGGAGCACCGCGACCTGGTGCTGACCCCCGAGGAGCAGGACCGCTGGATCATGCCGTGCGTCTCGCGCTCCGCCGGCGGCGAGCTGGTCGTCGCCCCGGAGTGACGGAGCGACGGGGCCCGGCCCCACGCACGCCGGCCGACACGCGTCGGCCGTCGTGTGACGCCGCGTGACGGGCGCCCGGCGCCCGGTCCCCCGCGTGCCTAGGCTCCCGGACGGGGGATCACGACCGTCACGACCGAAGGACTTCCGATGACCAGCACCTCCGTCCGCACCCAGCTCGACGAGTTCACCGTCGGCTTCGACGAGACGGTCGGCCCCGAGCTCGCCGCCGTCTTCTCCGGCGAGCGCGACGACCTCGTCGCCGCCGGCGCCCCGAGCGGAGCCGTCACCGCCGGCGACGCGCTCCCCGCCGCCTCCGTCGTGACCGTCGACGGCGACACCGTCGCCCTCGCGGACGTCCTCGGCGCGGGCCCGGCCGTCCTCGTCTTCTACCGCGGAGCCTGGTGCCCGTACTGCAACATCACGCTCAAGCACTACAACGAGACCCTCGCCCCCGAGCTCGCGTCGCGCGGAGTCGCCCTCGTCGCGATCAGCCCGCAGACCCCCGACGGGTCGCGCGCAGCGGTCGCGGGCGGCGACCTGGGCTTCACCGTCGTCTCCGACCCCGGCAACACGCTCGCGAGCGCTCTCGGCATCGTCACCGCCCCCAGCGGCGACGCGCAGGAGGCGCACACCGCGCTCGGCTTCGCCGTGAAGGACAGCAACGCCGACGACACCCCGGCCGTCCCGTACCCGACCGTCCTGGTCGTCGACGCCGACCGGATCGTCCGCACGGCGGACGTGCACGTCGACTACACGACGCGCACGGAGACCGAGGAGATCCTCGCCGCTGTCGACGCGCTCTGACGCCTCCGCTCGCACCCTGAGCACGCGCGGCGGTCGAGCGCACCCCCTCGCCCGCCGCGCCGCCGCTCCCTAGGCTCGACCCGTGACAGCGGAGACGGACGTGCTCGTGGTCGGCGGCGGTCCGGTCGGACTCCTGCTCGGCGCGCTCCTGGCGCGGGCCGGAGTGGACGTGCAGGTGTGGGAGCGGCGCTCCTCGGTGCCGCGCGGCTCGCGGGCGATCGGCATCCATCCGCCGTCGCTCGACGCGTTCGCCGCGATCGGCGCCGATGCTCCCGTGCTGGCCGAGGCCACCCGGGTCCGCGAGGGCGTCGCGCGCAGCCGGGGCCGCACCCTCGGCACGCTCTCGTTCGCGCGCGCCTCCGCGACGCACCCCTACGTCGTCACCCTCGACCAGCACCGCACCGAGGCGATCCTCCGCGAGCGCCTCGAGGCGGCGGCCCCGGACGCGCTGCGCCCGGGGGTCGCGCTGACCGGCCTGCTCCGCCGCGGCTCCACCGTCGAGGCGACCGGCACCGGACCGGGCGGCGAGCCGGTCTCCGTCCGCGCCGCCTTCGTCGTGGGAGCCGACGGCGCCCGCAGCACCGTCCGCGACCTGCTCGGGATCCGCACCACCGGCCGCGACTACCCGGACCGCTACGTGATGGGCGACTTCGCCGACCCCGAGCCCGGCGGTCTCACCGGCACCGCGCTGGTCGACGTCGGCCCGGCCGGAGTGGTGGAGTCCTTCCCGCTCCCGGGCGGTCGGCGCCGGTACGTCGCCCTGAGCGGCCCGGACCGCTCCCTCGGCGCCCCCGCCTGGCGGCCCGAGGAGGCCCCCGACCAGGAGGCCGCGCGCGCCCTGGCCGCCGCTGTCCGCGACCGGACGGGCGCCGACGCCGACCCGGACACCTGCACGATGCTCAGCGGATTCCAGGTGCGGCGCCGCGAGGCCGAGCGGATGGGCGTCGGCCGCGTCGTGCTCATCGGCGACGCCGCGCACGAGATCAGTCCGATCGGCGGGCAGGGCATGAACCTCGGCTGGCTCGACGCCGCCGAGCTCGCCCCGCTCCTGGCCGGTGCCGTGCGCCGCGGCGAGGCCGGCCCCTGGCCCGGCTTCGCCCGGCGGCGCACCACCGCGGCCCGGCGCGCGGCGCGGCAGGCGGAGGCGAACATGGCGCTCGGACGCCCGCTCGGCACGCTCGCGCACCGCGGCCGCGAGGCGTTCCTCCGCACCGCCCTCGCCCTGCCGACCTCGGACCTGCTCGCCCGCGTCTACGCGATGCGCTGGTCCTGAGGTCGCGGGCGGCCGGTCAGCCGACCAGCCGCGCGCCCGCCAGCCCGAGCTCGACCACCAGCACGAGCGAGGCCGCGATCACCAGCCGGAACAGGGTGCGCGTGGGCGGGCCGGTCAGCACCAGGCGGATGCCCGCCGCGGCGAGCACGACCACCGCGAGGGTCCCGATCACCGCGAGCACCACGCCCGTCCCGCGCACCGGCTGGTCGCCGACGAGCTGTCCGACGAGCACGAGCAGCGCGGCGACCACCAGCGACCCGAAGGCGACGACTCCGGAGAGCCGCAGGCCGAGGCGGTGCGGGAAGCCGCGGACGCCGGTGGCCTCATCGTCGACCAGGTCGGGGAGCACGTTCGTGCAGTGGATCGCGACGCCGAACACGGCGCCGGTCGCGATCGCCCACCAGGCGGGGACCCGGCCGTCGCCCGCCGCCACCGCCACCACCGGCAGCAGCCCGAAGGCGACCACGAAGGGAGCGACCGACCAGACCGTGCGCTTGAGCCCCGCGTCGTAGGCCCAGCCCGCGGCGACCAGCACCAGGTGCGCGACCGCGGCGACCGGTCCGAGCAGCAGCGAGAGCACCACGGCGGCCGCGGCCGTCCCCAGTGCGGCGGTGCGGACGGCGCCCACGCCGATCAGCCCCTGCGCGACCGGCTTGTCGGTGCGCCCCACCGCGCGGTCGCGGTCGGCGTCGATCCAGTCGTTCGCGAGCCCGATCGAGAGCTGCCCGAGCAGCACGGCGAGCGCCACCAGCACGACCTGCCCGAGCGGATGCCCGGACGCCGCCGCGATCACGGTCGCCAGCACGGTGACCGTCACGGTCGGCCCGGGGTGCGACGAGGCCAGCAGGAGTCGCACCCGGGACGTCATCCCGCCAGCCTACGGTCGCGGCGGCACAGCGGGGCGCCGGTCGCGATCCCCGCCCGGCGCGCGATCCAGCGTGGTCCGAGCGCGGCGCCCGCATCCGCCCGCGACGGGAATGGCCCGGGATGGGGCAGGGTTGCACCACCCGGCATCCCGACTCAGGAAGAAGGCCTCGTGGACCTCGTGCACTGGCTGTTCGACGCGCAGATCGTCATCGGCGAGCAGACCGTCCTCTGGCGGGAGGTCATCGGCAACGTCTTCGGGCTCCTCAGCGCCCTCGGCGGGATGCGGAGGAAGGTCTGGGCCTGGCCCGTCGGCCTCATCGGCAACGTGCTGCTGTTCACGGTCTTCATGGGCGCCCTGTTCGGCACTCCGAACCCCGTCAACCTGCTCGGCCAGGCCGGGCGGCAGGTGATGTTCATCCTGGTCAGCGTCTACGGCTGGTACCGGTGGACCCACCGCCCCGACGACTCGACCACCTTGATCGAGCCGCGCTGGGCGTCGTGGCGCACCCGCGGCCTGCTGGTGCTCGGGATGGTCGGCGGCACCGCGGTGCTGACCCCGGTGTTCCGCGCGCTCGGCTCCTACGAGCCGGTCTGGAGCGACGCGTGGATCTTCGTCGGCTCCGTCCTCGCCACCTACGGCATGGCGAAGGGCTGGACCGAGTTCTGGCTCATCTGGGTGGCCGTCGACCTGGTCGGCGTGCCGCTGCTGTTCTCGGCCGGCTACTACGCGTCGGGGCTGATGTACGTCTTCTACGGCGCGTTCACCCTGGTCGGCTTCTTCGTCTGGATGCGGCAGGGCACCCGTCCGTCCGCCGCTCCGATCACGGTCGGCTAGCTCTAGCAGCCCGCCGCTCCCGGCGGAAGTGGCCGTGCGGGAGGCGCTGTCGGTGGTCCACTGGGAGCGGAGGCGCCCGCCTCCCCCACCCGGAACGGACGCCATGCTCTCCCTCGTCTACTCCAGCCGCACCTCCGCCGGCTTCACGGACGCCGACCTCCCCGCGCTGCTCGCCCAGTGCCGCGCGAACAACGAGCGCCTCGGCCTGACCGGCATGCTCCTGCACCGCGACGGCCGATTCCTCCAGGTGCTCGAGGGGCCGGACGCGGTCCTGCGCGAGCGGATGGCCGTCATCGCCGCCGACGAGCGCCACGCGCAGCTGCGCACCCTCCTCGAGGAGCCGATCCGGGAGCGGCTGTTCCCGGAGTGGTCGATGGCGTTCGAGTCCGCCGCCGACGCCGACGCCGCCGGGCTCCGCACCTCCTTCGACGACCTCGACGACGCCGAAGCCGAGAGCGCGACGCTCCCGGCCCTGCGCGAGCTCATCCGCTTCTTCCGCGAGCGGAGTTAGGCGGAGCTGGGCGGAGCTGGGCGGAGCTGGGCGGAGCTGGGCGGAGCTAGGCGGAGCTAGGCGGAGCTGGGCGGAGCTATACGGGACGCCGGGATCGCGGCCGGTCCGCCGCCGGAACCCGACGCCCGTCAGTCCTCCGCCGAGGGAGGAGCGAGCCGGTCGAGCCGCGCCAGGAGCGGGGCGAAGCCGTCGCCGAGCAGGGCGCTCAGCGGCTCGCCGAACCAGAACCGCCAGACGGCGTCGAGCTCCTCGCCGGTGATCCGTCCTCGGCGCAGGAGGATGCTCGCGATCGGGGCCGCCTCAGACGCGTACTCGTGGCGGGGAGCGCCGTCCTCGCGACCCGGCTCGAGTCCGTACGGATCGATCCCGTCGAGCTCCCGCAGGACGGCCGCCACCATTGCGTCACGGCGTTCCGCGGTCGCGCCGTCCTGATTCGTCGGTGCTCGGCGCTCCATCGCGAGAAGGTACCGAGCCCACTCCTCGTCGTCCATTCGTCGTCTCCGATCTCTCCGGATGCCGCGCCTTCTCGAGGCCTTTCTCTTCCTTCGGCGCCGGCTTGTCGAGGCACGGGGGAACCGCCTCTCCGACGGCTTGTCATCCCCCCGCGAGAAAGGCGCGGACGCCTTCCCGCGTCAGCCCCGAGGCGACGGCGAGCCGGTGCTCTCCGGCCCCGAGTCGGGCGGCTCCGCGGAGGGCCGCGGCCCTTTCTCCGCCCTCGCCGGAAGTCCCGCTCCGGAATGCCGCGAATTCCGCGGACACCTTGTCGAGAGCGTCGACGACATCGCCGGACACGCTTTCCGGCGGCTCGCCGAGATCGATGCGCCAGCCTCTCCCTGACTTCTCGTCGCTGTCGTTCACACGCAGGAAAGTACCCCGGACCGCAGGGTGGCGCCTGTGATCGCCCGACGCCGTCGCGCCCCAGGGATCCGTCGTCGACGTCCGAGCGCACACGCCTCCCGGTCCGGAGAGGACGGCCTTCGAGGACTGTCCCGCGGACCTCGTCGCCGTGCTCCGCTCCGATGCGGCCTTCGCCTCGGCCGAGGTCTTCGACGGCTGACCCGACCGCGGCGACCACCCGCTGCGACGATCGCGGGGCGGAGGCGCGGATCGCGTCGTTCCGGCGCGCCCGCACCAGCGGTGCCGGAACGTCCGGCCGATCCGGGAGCGGCACCCGTCCGAGCCGTCGAGGTTCCGTCGGTGTGCAGGCCCCCGCGCCGAGGGACGTAAAGTGTGCTCACACGCGCCCGCGGACGGGCGAGCCGCCCGTGAGGGCGCCCCGGTCCTGCGTCGGAGGCGCCGATCACAGAGAGCCGCGGTGCCCGATGCCGGAAGACAAGCCCGCGTCGCGGGCGCCGAGCATCTACGACGTCGCCCGCGCGGCCGGCGTCTCGCACCAGACCGTCTCCCGGGTCCTGAACGACCACCCGAGCCTCCGCGCCGAGACGAAGAAGCGCGTGCTCGAGGTCATGGCCGAGCTCGACTACCGCCCCAACCTCGCCGCGCGGGCACTGGTCACCAGCCGCACCCGCACCGTCGGCGTGCTGTCCTCGCAGAGCCTGCAGTACGGTCCGGCCTCCAGCATCCAGGCCATCGAGGTGGCGGCGCGCGACGCGGGCTACCTCGTCGTCACGGCCAACGTCGACGGCACCGACGGCGCGTCGATCCAGGCCGGGATCCGGCATCTGCTCAACCAGGCGGTCGAGGGCCTCGTGGTCGTCGCCCCGCAGATCCGCGTCTTCGACATCCTCTCCGGAGTCGCGCTGCGCATCCCGCACGTGACGCTGCAGACGAGCGAGGACGACCGCGACGACGCGCTCTACGTCGACCAGATGGCCGGCGCCCGCATCGCCACCGGGCACCTGATCGACCTCGGGCACACCGAGATCGTGCACCTCGCCGGCCCGCAGGACTGGATCGAGGCCGAGGCGCGGATGCGCGGCTACCTCGCCGAGCTCGACCACCGCTCGATCCCGCTGCGCCCGCCGCTGCTCGGCGACTGGAGCGCCGAGCGCGGCCACCGCGTGGGCCTCGAGCTCTCGCGCTTCCTCGACTTCACCGCGGTGTTCGCGGGGAACGACCAGATGGCACTCGGACTGATGAGCGCGTTCCACGAGCGCGGGGTCCGCGTGCCGGAGGACGTCAGCGTCATCGGCTTCGACGACATCCCCGAGGCGGCGTTCTACTGGCCGCCGCTGACCAGCGTCCGCCAGGACTTCGTGGAGCTCGGACGCCGGTGCGTGGCCGCGCTGCTCAGCCTGATCGAGGGCGACCGGCCGGAGAAGGCGGCCCCGATCGCTCCGCAGCTGGTCGTCCGCGGATCCACGGCCGTCCCCCGGAGCGCGAGCGTCACCGCCTCGCGCTGACCGGCGGCCGCGACGCCCTCGCGCCGCGACCGCCCGGGATCACTCGCCGTGAGCGGCGATCGACACGTCGTTCCAGCGCTTCCAGGTCTCGAGGCGCGACTCGTAGTCCGCCGTCGCGATGCCCAGCGGCGCGCGTCCGAAGAAGATCCGCAGCGGCGGCTCGTCCGCGTCCACGATCGCGAGGATCCCGAGGCGCGAGGCCCGCGGGTCGCCCTGCTGAGCGGCGGAGGGGCGTCGGCTCGCTGCCTCGCGGACCTCGTCGTACGCAGCGATCGGCTCGCTGCGCGACGCGGAGGGACCGGACCAGTCGGTCGAGTACCCGCCGGGCTCGACGAGAGTCACGTGGATCCCGAAGCCGGCGACCTCGGCGGCCAGCGACTGGGTGAGGCCCTCGACCGCCCACTTCGACGCGTGGTACGCGCCGATCGAGGGGAACGCGCTGATGCCGCCGATGCTCGACACCTGGACGATGTGGCCCGAGCCCTGCTCGCGGAGGATCGGCAGCGCGGCCTGGGTGACCCAGAGGGCGCCGAAGACGTTGGTCTCGAGCTGCGCGCGGACCTCCTCCTCGGTGAGCTCCTCGATCATGCCGAAGTGCCCGTAGCCGGCGTTGTTGATCACGACGTCCAGCCGGCCGAACCGCTCGGCCGCGGCCTGCACAGCGGCGAAGCCGGCCGCGCGGTCGGTCACGTCGAGGGTCAGCGGGAGGAACGTGTCCGGGTACTCCTCGACGAGGGCGTCGAGGGTCTCGATCCGGCGGGCGGTGCCGGCGACCGAGTCGCCGCGCTCGAGCGCCGCCTCGGCCCACTCGCGGCCGAAGCCCTTCGAGGCGCCGGTGATGAACCAGGTCTTCGTCATGGTGTGCGTCCTTTCGACAGTGCTGGACGCAACGCCGACGGCTCCGGCTCCCTTCCGGGGCCGGGGACCCTTGACAGCACCGCTCCGAGAGCGGACGACGCGCCGCCGGTGTCCCGTTACCGAGTCGAGACGTGCGCGTTGACACGAACGGCGCCGTCGGGTCTAGCATGACGCAATGTGATCGCTCACATGGCATCACAACTCCGCCCCGATCCCGAGGGCGGCCCTGCATCCACTGCATTCAATGACGAAGGAATCACAGTGACCACAATGAAGCGCGCTCTCATCGCCGGCATCGCCGGCGGAGCGATGATCCTCTCCCTCGCCGCCTGCTCCTCCGGAACCGGTGGCGGCTCGGGCTCGGGATCCGGCGACGGCGGCCTCGTCGGCGTCGCGATGCCGACCAAGTCGTCCGAGCGCTGGATCGCTGACGGCAACAACGTCAAGTCGCAGCTCGAGGAGGCCGGCTACCAGGTCGACCTGCAGTACGCCGAGGACGACATCCCCACCCAGGTCTCGCAGCTCGAGAACATGATCACCAAGGGCGCCAAGGCCCTGATCGTCGCCTCGATCGACGGCACCACCCTCACGAGCGTGCTCGAGGAGGCCAAGGCCAACGACATCCCCGTCATCGCCTACGACCGCCTCATCCGCGACTCCGAGAACGTGGACTACTACGCCACGTTCGACAACTACAAGGTGGGCGTCCAGCAGGCCACCTCGCTCCTCGCGGGCCTCGGTCTCACCGACCTCACCGGCGCGAAGGCCGCCGACGCCCCCGCCGGCCCGTTCAACGTCGAGCTGTTCGCCGGCAGCCCCGACGACAACAACGCCACGTTCTTCTTCAACGGCGCGATGGACACCCTCCAGCCGTACATCGACGACAAGACGCTCGTCGTGAAGTCCGGCGAGACCGACTTCAACACCGTCGCCACGCTCCGCTGGGACGGCGAGGTCGCCCAGAGCCGCATGGAGGACATCCTCACCAAGACGTACTCCGACGGCTCCAAGGTCCAGGGCGTCCTCTCGCCCTACGACGGCCTCAGCCGCGGCATCATCTCGGCTCTGACCGACGCCGGCTACACCGTCGGCTCCGACTTCCCGATCATCACCGGTCAGGACGCCGAGCTCGACTCCGTCAAGGCGATCATCGCCGGCGAGCAGTACGCGACCATCTACAAGGACACCCGCGAGCTCGCCAAGGAGGCCGTGAAGATGGCCCAGGCCGTGCTCGAGGGCACCGAGCCCGAGGTCAACGACACCGACACCTACGACAACGGCAAGAAGGTCGTCCCGTCCTTCCTGCTCGAGCCGGTCATCGTCACCAAGGACCAGATCCAGTCCGTCCTCGTCGACGGCGGCTACTACACCGACGCGGAAGTGAACGGCTAGTCCTCTCTCCTCACCCGAGAAGGAACACCCCGGGAGGGCGCCCACTGGGCGCCCTCCCCCACTACGAAGGAAGGGAGGCGGCGTGACCTCGAACATCCTCGAGATGCGCGGCATCACCAAGACGTTCCCGGGCGTGAAGGCGCTCCAGGACGTCACGCTCAACGCACAGCGCGGCGAAGTCCACGCGATCTGCGGGGAGAACGGCGCCGGCAAGTCGACGCTGATGAAGGTCCTGTCGGGCGTCTACCCGCACGGCACCTACGAGGGCGACATCGTCTTCGAGGACGAGGTGATGCAGTTCTCCAGCATCCGCGACTCGGAGGCGAAGGGCATCGTCATCATCCACCAGGAGCTGGCCCTCAGCCCCTACCTCTCCATCGCGGAGAACATCTTCCTCGGCAACGAGGTGCGCGGCTTCGGCGGCCTGATCGACTGGAACAAGACCAACCAGGAGGCCGCGGCGCTGCTGGCCCGCGTGGGTCTGCGCGAGAACCCGACCACCAAGATCATGGAGATCGGAGTCGGCAAGCAGCAGCTCGTCGAGATCGCGAAGGCGCTCTCGAAGCGGGTCAAGCTGCTCATCCTCGACGAGCCCACCGCGGCCCTGAACGACGAGGACTCGGACCACCTGCTCGACCTGATCCTGCACCTCAAGGAGCAGGGCATCACGTCGATCATCATCAGCCACAAGCTGAACGAGATCAAGAAGATCGCGGACACCGTCACGGTCATCCGCGACGGCAAGACCATCGAGACGATCGCTCACGACGACGTCACCGAGGACCGCATCATCAAGGACATGGTCGGCCGCGACCTCGACCACCGCTACCCGGACCACACGCCGCACATCGGCGAGGAGATCCTGCGCGTGGTCGACTGGACGGCCCACCACCCCCAGGACCCGACCCGCGTCATGGTGGACAAGGTCAACCTGTCGGTCCACCGCGGCGAGATCGTCGGCATCGCCGGGCTCATGGGCGCCGGGCGCACCGAGTTCGCGATGAGCCTCTTCGGCCGCTCCTACGGCAGCCGCATCTCGGGCCAGGTCTTCAAGGCCGGCAAGGAGATCAAGATCCGCAACGTCTCGGAGGCGATCGCCCACGGGCTCGCCTACGCGACCGAGGACCGCAAGCACTACGGCCTCAACCTGATCGACGACATCAAGCGGAACATCTCGCTCGCGTCGCTCGACAAGGTCGCCCGCGGCGGACTCGTCGACGACAACCGCGAGTTCGAGGTCGCCAACGAGTACCGCGGCAGCATGAACATCAAGTCGCCGACCGTGCTCGCCAAGACCGGGAAGCTCTCCGGCGGCAACCAGCAGAAGGTCGTCCTGTCGAAGTGGATCTACTCCGACCCGGACGTCCTCATCCTCGACGAGCCCACCCGCGGCATCGACGTGGGTGCGAAGTACGAGATCTACACCATCATCAACCGGCTCGCGGCGCAGGGTAAGGGGATCATCGTCATCTCCTCCGAGCTGCCGGAGCTGCTCGGCATCTGCGACCGCGTCTACGCGCTGTCGGAGGGCCGGATCACGGGCGAGCTGCCCATCGCCGAGGCGACGCCCGAGGCGGTCCTCACCCTCATGACCCAGGAGAAGCAACGATGACCGATCTGCAGAACGAACCGTCCACCGCGGCCGGTGCGCAGGTGAAGCCCACCGAGAACGCCTTCACGAAGCGCCTCAGCCACGTGCTGGGCGACCTCGGCAAGAACGGCATCTTCATCGCCCTCATCGTGGTGGTGCTGCTGTTCGAGGTGATGACCGGCGGAATCCTCCTCCGCCCCCAGAACATCTCGAACCTGATCGTCCAGAACGGCTACATCCTGATCCTCGCCATCGGCATGGTGATGGTCATCGTGGCCGGGCACATCGACCTCTCGGTCGGCTCGGTCGCGGCGTTCGTCGGAGCGATCTCGGGCGTCTTCGCGGTCAACATGGGTCTCCCGTGGTGGCTGTCGATCATCCTCTCCCTCCTCATCGGCGCCCTGGTCGGCGCGTGGCAGGGCTTCTGGATCGCGTACGTCGGGATCCCGGCGTTCATCGTGACCCTGGCGGGCATGCTGATCTTCCGCGGCCTGGCGCTCGTCGTCCTCGGCAACGCGAACATCGGCTCCTTCCCGACCGAGTACCGCGCGCTGGGCAACGGCTTCCTCACCGACCTGTTCGGCGAGACCGACCTCGACCCGCTGTCGCTCGTCATCGGCGCGCTCGCGATCGTCGCCTTCGCCGTGCAGTCCGTGCGCACCCGCCGCGGCCGTCAGAAGTACGCGCAGAGCGTCGAGCCGGGCGCCTGGTTCGTCACCAAGCTCGTCCTCGTCTCCGTCGTGATCGCAGCCTTCTCCTTCGCGCTGGCCACCTTCAAGGGCATCCCGGTCACCCTGATCGTGCTCGCCGTGCTCGTCCTGATCTACGGCGTGGTCATGAACCGCTCCGTCTTCGGCCGTCACGTCTACGCGATCGGCGGCAACCTGCACGCCGCGGAGCTGTCCGGCATCAAGACCCGCAACGTCACCTTCTGGCTGTTCGTCAACATGGGCGTCCTCGCGGCGCTGGCCGGCCTCGTCTTCACCGCGCGACTCAACCTCGCCGGCCCGAAGGCGGGCGACGGCTTCGAGCTCGAGGCCATCTCGGCCGCCTTCATCGGCGGCGCGGCGGTCCAGGGCGGCGTCGGCACCATCGGCGGCGCGATCATCGGTGGCCTCATCATCGGCGTCCTGAACAACGGCATGTCGATCATGGGCATCGGCATCGAGTGGCAGCAGGCGGTCAAGGGCCTCGTGCTCCTGCTCGCGGTCGCCTTCGACGTCTACAACAAGCGCCGCTCGGGCGGACGCTAGGCCCTGCGGTCGTGCCCGACTGGTCGCGGTTCCTGCCGCTGAGCACCGGGCCCTCGGTCGACGAGACGGGCGTCAGCAACGACTGGCGCCCCCTCGTCGCCGAGAGGCTCGACCGCCTCGCCGTCCTGGCCGCCTCGCCCTCCACCACGGAAGGCGAGGCGGCCAGTGCCGTCTCCCGGGACGCCCTGCTCGGAGAGCTCGTCGTGCGGCTCTCGAGCAGCACCGGCCAGCGCCTCGCGACGCGGATGGGCGCCCGCGAGGCCTCCTCCCCTCCCCCTGCCGCCGAGATCGCCCCGGCCCTGGCCGCTCTCGCCTCCGCTCGCCGCGCCGGCGCCGGTCCCCGCTCGGTCGCCGAGCTGGTCGAGGTCGTCCGCGTCGAGCTCGCCCTCTCCCCCGAGCCGCTCGCCCTCTCCTCCCGCATCACCGGCGGGGTGGCCCTGGACCGCCTGCAGCGCGCGCCGCTCGCGATCCGCGCCGCCGTCCGCGGTCGCACCCTCGCTCCGACCGACGCGGAGTGGGAGCTCGGCTCCGGCCCCGCCCTGCGCGTGCCGGCCGACGCGATCCTCCGCTTCCTGCTCGGCCTCGGGCCCTTCCCCGCCGAGCCGACCGCCTAGGCGGCGCCGCCACCTGCCCCCGGGCGGAGGCGGCGCCGCGCCGGTCGTAGCATCGGAGGATGATGCGCTCACTGCCGAGAAGCACCCCGTCCGCCCGCTCCGTCGACGCCGAGGGAGTGCTGGCCTTCGTCGAAGGGGTCGAGGCCGCTCCCGGCGTCGAGCTGCACGGGCTGATGGTGGTGCAGGGCGGCGACGTGGTCGCCGAGGGCTGGTGGGCGCCGTACTCGGCCGAGCGGCTGCACCTCTTCTACTCGCTGAGCAAGAGCTTCACCGCGACCGCCGTCGGCCTCGCGGTCGCCGAGGGCCTGGTCGACCTGGACGCCACCGTCCTCTCGTACTTCCCCGAGCTCGACGACGAGATCACCGACCCGCACTCGCGTGCGATCCGCGTCCGCCACGTCCTCGCGATGGCGAGCGGTCACTCCGCCGAGACGATCGACCGTGCCGAGGAGACGGACCCGGCCGACCTGGTGCGCGGCTTCCTCCTCCTCCCGCCGGAGCAGGAGCCGGGCAGCGTCTTCGCCTACAACCAGCCCTGCACCTTCGCCGCCGCCGCGATCGTGCAGCGCGTGGGCGGGCAGTCGCTGACCGACTACCTGCGCCCGCGCCTGCTCGATCCGCTCGGCATCGGCGAGGTCGCCTGGCATCGCGACGACTCGGGGCGCGAGCTCGGCTACAGCGGGCTGCACGCCACCACCGAGGCGGCAGCTGCGCTCGGACTGCTGTACCTGCAGGAGGGGCGCTGGGGCGACCGGCGGATCCTCTCGCCGGAATGGGTCGCCGAGGCGTCCCGCGCGCACGTCCCGACCCACGAGGACGGCGGACCGGACTGGCAGCAGGGCTACGGCTTCCAGTTCTGGCGGTCGCTGCACGGCTACCGCGCGGACGGCGCGTACGGGCAGTTCAGCCTGATCGTGCCCGAGCACGAGCTCGTGATCGCGCTGACCGGCCAGACCTCGGACACGCAGACGCTGCTCGCGCTCGCCTGGGAGCACCTGCTCCCCGCCGTCGGCCGAGGGTCCACGGCGGAGGCCGACGCCCGACTGGCCGACCGGCTGTCGGAGCTCGCCCTGCCCCCGCTCGAGGGCGCCTCCCCCGCGACCGGGAGCTACACGCCGGTCGGATCGTGGCCCGACGCCGTCGAGGTGACGGCCGACGAGGGCGGCTGGACGCTCGCGCTGACCGAGGGCGACGAGCGCTTCACGGTGACGCCCGGCGCGGGAGCCTGGACCGACGACGGGCCGTTCGCGGCGAGCGCCGGACCCTCGGGCGACGGAGTCCTGGTCGACGTCGTGTTCCTCGAGACCCCGCACCGCCTGCACGTCGAGCTCGCTCCCGACCGCACCGCCCGCGTCCGCTGGGAGACGGAGCCGCTGCACGACGGCCCGCTCGCCGGGCTGCGCGCCCCGCGCTGACGGCAGGACCCGCTCCGCTCATCCGTCGCGAACGGCCCGTCCGCCCCTCGGCGACGGGCCGTTCGCGACGGATCGAGAGGGGTCGCGCTCGGCCGTGCGGACTGCGCGCATCGGGCGGTGCTCACCGGGGGTCGACCGGAGCCGCTACTTCCCGTCGATCCGGCCGAGGGCGGCCCCGTGGTGTCGGAAGGCGTCCCGCGCCGCGCCCCAGCTCCGCGGATCGACGCCGAGCGCGGTGCGGAGATAGGCGGTGCTCAGCCGCTGCAGCGCGGCGACGCGCTCGGGGTCCGCGTCGGTCGTCTCCGCCACCGAGTCCCCGACGATCCCGCCGAGCGAGTGCTCCGCACCGTGGAGGGTCAGCAGGTCGGAGGCGCCGGGGCTGTGCGTGAAGGCGTCGGTGAACCAGTCCGGGCCGCGCCGCGACATCCGCGACTGGTCGCGGTCGCCCGCGACGACCAGGGTCGGTGTGGTCAGCTCGGCGAACGAGGGCCGCAGGAAGGGGAAGCGCTCGCGGGCGAACGGCGCGAGGTCGTCCCCGGCGAGCCCGGTCGCCGCGAGCAGGATCCCGGCGCGGACCCGCTCGTCCGAGAGGTCGGCTCCGGCGGTGCCGTCGTCGTCGAGGACGCGGGCGCCGAGGAGGGCCTGCGCGGTCTGCCCGCCCCAGGAGTGGCCGGCCACGGCGATCCGGGCGCGGTCGATCCGCCCGGCGAGGCCGGGGAGGGCCGCCTCGAGGGTATCGAGCCGGTCGAGGGAGCGGGTCAGATCAGCGATCCGCTCCGTCCAGATGCTCGGGAAGACCGGGTGGTCGAAGCCGAAGCCGTTGCGGCGGGAGTCGAGATGGGTGGGCTGGATCACGACGAAGCCGCGGGACGCCCAGAAGGCGGTCAGCGGGGCGTAGCCGTCGAGGTTCCAGCCGTTGCCGTGCGAGAACAGCACGACGGGCAGATCCGACCCCGTCGTCGGGGCCGAGACGCGGACCTCGAGCGGGACCGGGCGGCCGGGGGCGTCGAGCGCGACCGGAGCGAGGGAGACGACGGGGGCGCCGGGTCCGACGACGCGGTCGAGGGAGTCGAGGAGCGGAGTGGGCACGAGGGTCCTTCCTGGGGGGCGGCGCTCTGGCACAATCGTCGGAGCGCTGCTCCGGAACATTGCGGAGCGCTGCTCCGGAACGTGGTGGAGCTGCGCTCGGAGACATTACGGAGCGCCGCTCCGAAAAGCAAGGAGAACCGATGAGCGACCGTGTGCCCCGCACGCCCGGCCGACCGCGGACGAGTCGCGACGCACTGCTCGCCGCCGCGGCGACGGTGTTCGTGGCCTCCGGCGTGGACGCGCCGGTCCGCGAGATCGCGGCGGAGGCCGGCGTCGGCATGGGGACGATCTACCGGCACTTCCCGACCCGCTCGGAGCTCGTGGTCGCCGTCTACCGCCACCAGGTCGAGGCCTGCGCGGAGGCGGGCCCACGGCTGCTCGCCGACAGCGCGACCCCGGAGGCAGCCCTCAGGGCCTGGGTCGCCCTCTTCGTCGACCTCCTGGTGACCAAGCACGGCCTCGCCGGTGCGCTCCAGGGCGACAGCGCCGGATCAGACGCGCTGCACGCCTACTTCGTGGAGCGGCTCGTCCCCGTCTGCGGCGACCTGCTCGAGGCGGCACGACCCGCCCGGATCCCGGCGTCCAGTCTCAGCGGCTACATGCTCCTCAAGGGCATCGGCAACCTCTGCATCGGCGCCGCCCACGATCCGGACTACGACGCCGACACCCTCGTGCAGGCCCTCGTCACCGGAGCGCTGCAGGCGGATCAGCCCTGATCGCCTCCACGGTCCGCTCGACCGCGTCCTCGACCGCCGCCCTGCGGCTCGCGTCGTCCTCGCGCTCGGACTCGTGGACGAAGACGGCCCCGCCGCGCCGGGCCCCGCAGTAGTCGATGATCCCGTGCTGGATCTGCGTCAGCAGCGCCTGCTCGTAGCCGTGCCGCTCGTAGGTCCCGGCGGAGTCCCCCGCGACGAGGACGAGGTGGACGGTCAGGGCGCCGAGCCTGCGCTGCGTGCCGTGGACGGGGTCGATGTCGAAGGCCCAGCCGGCGAGGAAGACGCGGTCGATCCAGCCCTTCAGCAGCGCGGGCATCGACCACCAGTAGACGGGGAAGACGAGCACGAGGTGGTCCACGCCGTCGAGCCGGCGCTGCTCGCGGAGGACGTCGTCGGGAACCGGGCCGACACCGCGGTAGCGGTCCCGGTCGGCCGCGCCGAACCGCGGGTCGAAGCCCTCGGCGTCGAGGTCGGCCGTCTCCACTCCGTCGGGGCCGAGCTCCTCCCGCAGCCGCCGGGCGAGGGCGGCGGTGAGGGAGTCGCGGTCGGGGTGCGCGGTGACGAGGAGGGTGCTCACCGCTCCAGTGAACCGCACCCGCCCTGCGGCACCCCTGGCAGGATGACCCGGTGACTCCGCACCGCTCCCCCCGCCGCCCCGACGTCGTCTCCGTCGAGCTCGTCGGTGGACCGGAGCCGCTCGAGCTCGCCCTGCACGAGCACGACCCCGAGTGGTCCCCCCTGTACGAGGAGCACCGGCGGCGCATCCTCGAGGCCGTCCCGGGCGTGCGGGTCGAGCACATCGGCTCGACCTCCGTCCCGGGCCTGCCCGCGAAGCCGATCGTCGACGTGCTGGTCGTCGTGCCCGACGTCACGGCGGAGGAGGACCACGTCGCGCCGCTGCTCGCGGCCGGCTACGTCCTGCGCACCCGCGAGCCCGGGCACCGGCTCGTCCGCACGCCCGGACGGGACGCCCACGTCCACATCTACGAGGAGGGTCATCCCGCGATCGACGCGTACCTCCTCCTGCGCGACCGGCTGCGCACCGACCCGGCCGACCGCGAGCTCTACCGCAGCACGAAGGCGTCTCTCCTCCTCCGGCGCTGGGAGGACGGGAACGACTACGCCGAGGCGAAGTCCGCCGTGATCGCGGCCATCCTCGAGCGCGCGAGATCCTCGCAGCCCTGAGATCGATATCCGGAAGGCGGTCAGCGGCTAGGCCGCACCGCACGTCCGATCGCCCTCGAGCCCTCCGGCCCGGGGGGCGGTCGCGGTTCGGGCGGCATCGGATGATCGACGGTTCGCGGAGCGCGCCCTCCAACCGGGCGGAGCGCTCGCGCCTGAAGGTCGAGCAGCGAGGACCGGGCCCGCGCAGCCGTCGGTATCCGGCGACCGAATGGATTCGGATGTTGACGTCATCAGAGCCTCGTGGAAGCCTGATGTTTGCGTGAACATGCGCGAAGTCCCCGGTGCAAAGGAGCACAGCATGACGTCTCGACCACGAACGGCCGCCGCGGCGGTGGCCGCGCTGCTCGTCGCAGCACTCCTGGGAACAGGAGCGCAGTCGGCCTCGGCCGCCGTGGCCACGGATCCCGACGACGGAGTGCCGCGCACCTCGACGCCCGTGACCTACACCGACTACCCGGCGGTCCAGGACCCGGGCAGCACCGCGGCCGGCTACTTCCAGCCCTACTGGTACGACACCGACGGCCGCCACATCCAGGCGCACGGCGGCCAGATCGTCACCGTCGAGGAGGGCGGTCAGCAGGTCCAGTACTGGTACGGCGAGGACCGCACGAAGGGCTACTGGAACAGTCCCGGAGTCGCGGTCTACCGCTCCACCGACGGCCACAACTGGGAGAACAAGGGAACCGCGCTGCGCAGCGTCTCGGCTCCGGCCGACCTCGAGGCCCCCTACTTCGACGCGCTCTACGACACCGTCGACGACTCCGGAGCCCCTCGCGCCGACCGCATCGCGGAGCTCGACTACCACCTCGACACGACGCAGGCCTCGCCGAACACCGCCATCTTCGAGCGCCCCAAGGTCCTCTTCAACGAGAAGACCGGCAAGTGGGTCATGTGGTGGCACTCCGACGGCCGCATCACCCCGGGTGGCAGCACCTACGCGCGCTCGATGGCGGGAGTCGCCGTCTCGGACAGCCCGACCGGGCCCTTCACGCTCCAGGGCGTCTACCGCCTCTACAACCGCACGGACTACAAGTCCTGCACCACCTCCGCCGTGCCCGGGCAGGCGCGGGACATGACCGTCTTCCAGGACGAGGACGGCACCGCGTACATCTCCTACTCCTCCGAGGAGAACTACTCGCTCTACGTGGCGAAGCTGGACGCCGACTACACCAACGTCGAGCGGACCACCACGACCGACACCCTCGACGCGAACCAGTACTCGGCCGACGGGACGTACCCCTACGTCTTCGCCGACGGTGCGGCCGGAGCACCGGTGCGCGGCACCGACTTCCAGATCGTGAAGGAGTGCGGACACCTCGAGGCGCCCGCGATCTTCGCCAACGGCGGCAAGTACTACACGATCGCCTCCGGGGCGACCGGCTGGGCGCCGAACCCGCAGACCTACTACACCGCCGACTCGATCCTCGGCGCGTGGACCCGCGGAGTCGAGAAGGGCGACGCCGACGAGAACGTCGCCTACAACGCGATCCCGGAGGGCGGCGACGGCCTGCTCTCGATCGGCGACTCCCGCAAGACGACCTTCGGCTCGCAGTCGACGAACGTCCTCACGCTCGCTCCCGGGAAGTACGTCTACATGGGCGACCGGTGGAACGAGGGCAAGTCGGACTCGACCTACGTCTGGCTCCCGATGACGGTCGGCGAGAACGGCCGCCTCGAGATGCGGAATCCGGCTCAGGAGGACCCGGCGCGCTGGGGATCCGGCTGGAACCTCTCCTACTGGGACGACAAGGGGGTCGGCGACGGCGTCTGGTCGGTCGTGGACGCCCGTCTGCCGAAGCAGGTCCGCCGCGGCGCCGACATCGCCGCCGCGCTCCCCTCGACGGTCTCGGTCGCGAGCAACGGCTCGACCCGCGACGTCGCCGTGACCTGGGCCGCCCCCGGCCCCGCCGAGCTCGGCACGGTGCAGGTGACGGGCACGCTCGCCGCAGACGCCGGGTTCTCCTCCGGCCGCCGCTTCACCCGCACGATCGAGGTGGCGGAGCCGGGAATCGCGAACCTCGCTCCCGGAGCGTCCGTCGCGGTCTCGAGCCGCACGGACCTCGTCGGCAAGCTCATCGACGGCGACGTCAAGGGCAAGGGCTGGGACGACTGGTCCTCGTCCGGCTACCCGCGCGACAGCCGCCTCTCCTTCTCCTGGGGCGCCGCGCAGAACCTCGACTCGGTGACGGTCAGCACCTACAAGGACGGTGCGACCGCGACCTGGCCCTCGCGGATCGAGGTCGAGTACCAGGTGAACGGAGCATGGACGACCTCCTCGGTCGCCACCACCCTCAGCCAGGCCGCGACCGGATCCGCCCCGACGGCGATCCTCGACCTGTCCTCCCTGCCCGACACCACGGGCCTCCGCCTGCACCTCACCAGCGCGGCGAACACGTGGCAGTCGGTCTCGGAGGTGCAGATCTGGGGCACCGCGCCGCCGACGAACGTCTGCCGCGTCCCCGGAGCCGCGGTCTCGGCGTCGTTCAGCCAGACGAAGTACGCGACCCTCCCCGCGAAGAACGCCTGCGACGGCAACGTGAGCACCCCCTGGTCGACCTGGACCGACGGCACCTTCGCCGGCAGCGCCGAGTTCACGCTGACGAACACCGAGGCGCACCGCGTCGCCGGGCTCACCTTCACCAACACCGAGGGCACCCTGGCGTCGGTGAGCGTGGCCTACCGCGCCGAGGACGGCACCTGGAAGCCGACCACCGCGCAGAACGTCGCTCCGGCGGCGAACGGCACGCTGACCACGATCCCGTTCGCGGCGGTCTCGGCCACCGGCCTGAAGCTGACCTTCTCCACGCCGGGCTCGTTCCTCAAGATCGGCGAGATCGTCGTCCCCGAGGCGGCCGCCCCGGCGCTGACGGTGCCGGTGACCGTGACGTCGCGCTGCGTGGCCGGGAAGGCGGTGCTGACTGTCCTCGCCAAGAACGGCGGCACCGCTCCGATCGACGTCGCGATGGCCTCGGCCTACGGCTCGAAGACGGTCACCGCGGTGGCCGCGGGTGCGAGCGGATCGGCCGCGTTCACCACCCGCCTGGCGAGCATGCCGGGCAGCCAGGTGACGGTGACCGCCACGGCGGGCTCCGAGACCCTCGCGCAGACGGTGGCCTACCCGGCCCGCGTCTGCTGAGCGCACGGCGGCCGGTCGACCGGCCGTGACGGAGGAGGGGGTGCCCGCGGGCGCTCCCTCCTCTGCGTGTGCGGCGCATCATCCGACGCGCAGGGCGAGTGCGGGCTCGATGCGCGCGGCTCAGGGCTCCAGATGCCGAAGGACGTGCCGGGCCTGGGCGGGAGCGCCGTCACGTCGATCTCCGCGGGCGGGAAGGAACGGCCGCTCCCCCGCAGGCGCTCCCCGAGAAGGAGATCGGTCGCCTGATCGATCCGGCTCAGCGCCGCCTCGTCGAAGAGGTGGGCGCACGAGCATGGCCGAGCTCCGCTGGCGCGCTGCGCGGTACTCCACCCGGAAGCGGGGGTGCAGAGCACTTCGCGCTCCTGGTAGTAATCACAGGCGGGCGCATCGCAGAGCCCGCAGAACTGGACCGTCCGTGACCCGCACCACCCGCGCTCTCGCCGCGTTCGTCCCGACGACGACCCTCGTGCTCTCCGTGGTGTTCGCCTCCGCCGCCCTCGCGCCCGAGGCGATGACCGCCCCGGAAGCGGTGTCGACGCCGACCGCCGCCTCGCCCGCGGAGGATGCGGCGCCGACTGCGGACCCCTCCGCTCCCGGTGCGGGATCCGGCGCCTCCGACCGCCGCTCCTCGAGCCCCTCCTCCGCGGATCCCGTCGCGCCCCGGCAGCCGACGACCCCGGAGGCCGCTCCGGTCGCGCC
>NZ_PSTO01000049.1:0-22448 GCF_002930975.1 Rathayibacter sp. AY1A3
CCACGGTGACGACGTGCGCCGCGTCGAGCGAGGCGGCCGTGTCGAGCACGTGCCCGAGCAGCGGCCTCCCGGCGAGGCGGTGCAGGACCTTCGGGGCGCGGGGATGGCAGGATGGACGGCGCGCGATCGCGCGGTCCGCCATGGTGTAACGGCAGCACGGCAGCCTTTGGAGCTGTCCGGTCCAGGTTCGAATCCTGGTGGCGGAGCGGCACCAGGACGGTGCGCTCACGGAGGAGAACGCGAAGAACATGGCAGACAGCACGCTCGCCGTCGTGATCCTGGCGGCAGGCCAGGGCACCCGCATGAAGTCCCGCACCCCGAAGGTCCTGCACCGCCTCGCCGGGAGGCCGCTGCTCGGGCACGTGCTCGACACGGCCGCCTCGCTCGACGCGGCGCACGTCGTCACCGTGGTGCGCCACGAGCGCGACCGGGTCGCCGAGGCCGTCCTCGAGCACACCCCCTCCGCGCTGGTGGTGGACCAGGACGAGACGCCCGGCACCGGCCGCGCGGTCGAGCAGGGCCTCGCGGCGCTCCCGGCATCCTTCGCCGGCACGGTCGTCGTGCTGAGCGCCGACGTCCCGCTGCTGGACGCGCCGACCCTCCGCCGCCTGGTCGACGAGCACCTCGCCGCGGCGAACGCGCTCACCATGCTCTCCTGCGTGCTCGAGGACCCGACCGGCTTCGGCCGGATCGTCCGCGGCGCCGACGGCGCCTTCGCCTCCATCGTGGAGCAGAAGGACGCGAGCCCCGGCGAGCTCGACCTCACCGAGATCAACGCCGGTGTCTACGCCTTCGACGCCGCCGCGCTCCGCTCGGTCATCGGCGCGATCGGCACCGAGAACGCCCAGCGGGAGAAGTACCTCACCGACGCCGCCGCCGCGCTCAAGGCCGCCGGCCGCGCGATCGAGGCCGTCCCCGTGCAGGACCGCTGGCTCGTGGCCGGGATCAACGACCGCGCCCAGCTCGCCGACGCGGCGCTCGAGCTCAACGCGCGCATCGTGCGCCGCTGGCAGCTCGAGGGCGTCACGATCCAGGACCCGGCGACGACCTGGATCGACGTGGACGCGGTCCTCGCCCCGGACGTCGAGATCCTCCCGGGCACGCAGATCAAGGGGCCGACCGTCATCGCCACCGGTGCGGTCATCGGCCCGGACACCACGCTCGACTCCTGCGAGGTCGGCGAGGACGCGGTCGTGAAGCGCTCCGACGCCACGCTCGCAGTGATCGGCGCGAAGGCGCAGGTCGGCCCGTTCTCGTTCCTCCGCCCCGGCACCGTGCTCGGCGCCCGCGGCAAGATCGGCACCTACGTCGAGACCAAGAACGCCGTCATCGGCGAGGGATCGAAGGTCCCGCACCTCTCCTACGTCGGCGACGCGGTCATCGGCGAGGAGTCGAACATCGGCGCCGGCTCGATCTTCGCCAACTACGACGGGGTGAGCAAGGCGTCCTCCGTGGTGGGCTCGCACGTGCGTGCGGGGTCGCACAACGTCTTCGTCGCCCCCGTTAGAATCGGTGACGGAGCGTACACGGGCGCCGGCACGGTCATCCGCAAGGACATCCCCGCCGGAGCCCTCGGGATCACCGTCGCTCCGCAGCGCAACATGGCCGGGTGGGTGCAGACCCACCGTCCGGGCACCGCAGCGGCCGACGCCGCCGAGGCGGCCCTGGCGTCGGATCCCACCGGATCCGACCAGGCGCCCACCGGAGGAAGCGGAGCACAGTGACCGGCATCACCGCCAGCAACAAGAAGAGCCTGGTCCTCGTCTCGGGGAGGGCGCATCCGGCACTGGCGGAAGCGGTCGCCGCCGAGCTCGGGACCGAGCTCGTCACGACCGAGGGGCGCACCTTCGCCAACGGCGAGCTCTACGTCCGCTACGGCGAGTCGGTCCGCGGAGGCGACGTGTTCGTCCTCCAGTCGCACACGTCCCCGATCAACGAGTGGCTGATGGAGCAGCTGATCATGGTCGACGCGCTCAAGCGCGCCTCCGCCAAGCGGATCACCGTGGTCGCCCCCTTCTACCCCTACGCGCGCCAGGACAAGAAGGGCCGCGGCCGCGAGCCGATCTCGGCCCGCCTCGTCGCGGACCTCTTCAAGGCGGCGGGAGCCGACCGGATCATGTCGGTCGACCTGCACGCGGCGCAGATCCAGGGCTTCTTCGACGGCCCCGTCGACCACCTCTTCGCGATGCCGGTGCTGCTCGAGCACTTCCGCGAGAAGCTCGACCCCTCGACCCTCACCATCGTCTCGCCCGACATGGGCCGCGTCCGCGTCGCCGACATCTGGAGCGACAAGCTCGGCGTCCCGCTGGCGATCATCCACAAGCGCCGCGACCCGAAGGTCGCCAACCAGGTCTCCGTCCACGAGATCGTCGGCGAGGTGAAGGGCCGCGTCTGCCTCCTCGTCGATGACCTCATCGACACCGGGCGCACCATCGCGAAGGCGGCCGAGGCGCTGAAGAAGGCGGGCGCGATCGGCGTGGTCGTCGCGGCCACCCACGCCGTCTTCTCGGACCCGGCGGTCGAGCTCCTGAGCTCCGAGTTCATCGACTCGGTCGTCGTCACCGACACCCTGCCGCTGCCGGCGGAGAAGACGTGGGACCGCCTGACGATCCTGCCCATCGCTCCGCTGCTGGCCCGCGCCATCCACGAGGTCTTCGACGACGGCTCCGTGACGTCGATGTTCGACGGCGACGCGTAGGACCCCGCGTCCCGGGTGCGCCCTGCACAGCGCACCCGGGTCCCGCCCCGGCTCCACCGCCTAGGGTGAGGCCGTGCCCCAGCGTTCGGATGCGACCGTCGCCCTGGCGGCGGTCTTCCTGGTCTGGTCGCCGGCCGCCGCCGCAGCGGGCTGGTGGCTGCTCCTCGGGCTCGCCGTCGCGGCGGCCGCCGCGGCTCTGAGCGCCGTCGCCGACGCCGGGCGCACCGTCCACGACGGCCCCTCCTCCGAGTGGCTCGGTATCGCCGGGCGCGCCTTCGCCTCGGCCGCGCTGGCCCTGACCGCGGCCCAGTCGGTCCTCGGGGGAGCGGCCCGGCCCCTGGCCGTCCTGCTGCTCGTGGCCGTCGCGCTCTTCGGTCTGCGCGGCGGGCGCCTCCCCGCTCGCCCGGTCCTGCTCCTCGTCGGTGCGGTCGTCGTCCTGCTGGCCGCCGCCGCCGTGATCGTGCTGGTGTCCCCTCCGGACCCCGCGCCGCTCGACCCGCTGCGCGACGGAGGGCCGCTGGGAGCCGGCACCGCCGCGGCCCTGCTCCTGATCCTCCTGCCGACCTCCCGCTCCGGCGCGGTGACGGCTCTCCGCCCCGCCCTGCTGCGCATCGGGATCGCCACGGCGGCCGCCGCCGCGCTCGCCACCGGTCTGCTCCTGGCGGCCGGTCCCGAGGTCCTCGCGTCCTCGGAGACCCCCCTGAGCGCTGTCACCCGGGGCACGCCCGCGTCCGGGCTCGTCGGGGCCGCCGCTGTGATCGCGGTCCTGCTCGCGCTCCTCGACCTCGGGAGGCGGGATGCGCGCGCCCTCGTGCGTCTCGCCGACGCAGGGGAGATGCCGGCGGTGCTCGCCGCCAGGAACCGCAGGACCGGCGTGCCCGCGGCGGCCCAGCTGGTCCTCTGCCTGGTCGCCGTGCTCGCGGTCGTGATCCTCGACGCCGACGCGCTGCTCGCCTTCGCCGTGGCCGCCCTGCTGGTGGCGACCATCGTGCGGCGCCTCGACCACGGAGCTGCCGGGGCGAGCGGCCCGGCCCTCGCGTCGGCCGCGGTCTCGCTGCTGCTCCTGCTCGCCCTCCCGGCTGCCACGGCGGCCGCCGCAGCGGTGCTCCTGGCGGCGCTCCTGATCGCGCGGGCGTTCCGGACCTGAGGGGTCAGCCGGCCCGGGCGTCGAGCGCCCGCTCGGGGAGCCGGACGCCACCGCCCGGCTCCGCTGACGACAGGGGAGCTCTCTCCGCAACGAGGAAGGCGCCCCCGCCCGAGGATCCGTGGATCCTGCGGGCGGGGGCGCCTTCCTCGTGCGACGCAGGTCAGTGCGTGGAGGGGTCCTGCTCGACCTCGGTGCGGTCACCCGACCACAGCGTGTGGAAGGTGCCCTCCTTGTCGACGCGCTTGTAGGTGTGCGCTCCGAAGAAGTCGCGCTGGCCCTGCACGAGAGCGGCCGGGAGGCGCTTGGAGGCGAGCGAGTCGTAGTACGACAGCGCGGCGCCGAAGCCGGGGATCGGCACGCCCGAGAGCGCGGCGGTCGAGACGATGCGGCGCCAGGCGGCCTCGCCGTTGGCGACGGCCTCGGCGAAGTACGGGTCCTCGAGGAGGGTCGTGATGCCGGCGTTCTCGTCGTAGGCGTCGACGATGCGGTTGAGGAACTGGGCGCGGATGATGCAGCCCGCGCGCCAGATCTTGGCGACCGCACCCTTGTCGATCTCCCAGCCGTACTTCTCGGCTCCGGCGATGATCGCGTCGAAGCCCTGCGAGTAGGCGACGACCTTGGAGGCGTAGAGCGCGGCGCGCACGTCGTCCTCGAAGCCCTCGTACTTCTCCACCGGGGTCGGGCGCGAGGTGACGCGGGCCTGCACGGCCTCGCGCTGCTCGGGGTGGGAGGACACGGCGCGGGCGAAGACGGCCTCGGCGATGCCGCCGACGGGGACGCCGAGGTCGAGCGCGTTCTGCACGGTCCAGACGCCGGTGCCCTTCGAGCCGGCCTGGTCGAGGACGACGTCGATGAAGGGGTTGCCGGTGTCGGCGTCGACCTGGCGGAGCACCTCGGCGGTGATCTCGATGAGGTACGACTCGAGGTCGCCCTTGTTCCAGGCGTCGAAGACCTCGGCGATGGCGGCGGGCTCGTGTCCGCCGACGGTGCGGAGCAGGTCGTACGCCTCGGCGATGAGCTGCATGTCGGCGTACTCGATGCCGTTGTGGATCATCTTGACGAAGTGGCCGGCGCCATCGGTGCCGATGTGGGTGACGCAGGGCTCGCCCTCGGCGACCGCGGCGATCGACGAGAGGATCGGGCCGAGGGTCCTGTAGGACTCGACCGAGCCGCCGGGCATGATCGACGGGCCCTTGAGCGCGCCCTCCTCGCCGCCGGAGATGCCGGTGCCGACGAAGTGGATGCCGGTCTCGCGGACGGCCTTCTCGCGGCGGATGGTGTCGGTGAAGAGCGCGTTGCCGCCGTCGACGATGATGTCGCCGGGCTCGAAGACCTTCGTCAGCTGCTCGATCACGGCGTCGGTGCCGCGGCCGGCCTGGACCATGATGATCGCGGTGCGCGGGGTGGCGAGCGAGGCGGCGAAGTCCTCGATGGTCTCGGATGCGACGAAGCCCGCCTCCGGGTGCTCCGTGATGAGGGTCTCGGTGCGGCCGTAGGAGCGGTTGAACACCGCGACCGTGTTGCCCTCGCGGCTGGCGAGGTTGCGGGCGAGGTTCGAGCCCATCACCGCCAGACCGACGACTCCGATGTTGGCTGTGGCGGTGGGCTTGTCAGACACGGTTCTCCTCGACGTTCGCGTTCAGGGGCGAGCCCAGGCTAGCCCCGGGTCGCTCCGGGGAGCCCGGGTCCGAGCCGTCTCCCGGCTGCACATCGGTCGTGCGGCGCGCGCACGGTCTTGCGCGCGCCGCGACGACCGCGACCGGAACCGGTCAGGCGCCGTGGCCGAGGGGGACGCGCTCCGACGGGATCGGCGGCGGCGGGGGAGTGCCGTCGCCGAACGGGCGGCCGCCGAGCTCCTCGCGACGCGAGGGGACGAGCCAGCCGGAGAGGTCCGGGCCCTTGGGGACGACGCCGGTCGGATTGATGTCCCGCTGCACCTCGTAGTAGTGCGACTTGATGTGGGTGAAGTCGATCGTGTCGCCGAACCCGGGAGTGGCGAACAGGTCGCGCGCGTAGCCCCAGAGCGCGGGCATCGCCGACAGCAGGTTCCGGTTGGCCTTGAAGTGGCTGTAGTAGACGGCGTCGAAGCGGGCGAGCGTCGTGAAGAGCCGCACGTCCGCCTCGGTGATGGTGTCGCCGACCAGGTAGCGGCGGGTGCTCAGCCGCTCCTCCAGCCAGTCCAGCCGCGCCCAGAGGCGGTCGTAGGCCCGATCGTAGGAGCGCTGCGACCCGGCGAAGCCGCACTTGTAGACGCCGTTGTTCACGTCGTGGAAGACCAGCTCGGCGATCTCGTCGATCTCCTCGCGGTGCTCCTCGGGGTAGAGGTCGGGGGCGCCGTCGCGGTGGAACGCGGTCCACTCGGTGGAGAAGTCGAGCGTCATCACCGGGTAGTCGTTGGTGACGACCTGGCCGCTCGGGATGTCCACGAGGGCCGGGACGGTGATCCCGCGCGGGTAGTCGGGGAAGCGGGCGAAGAACGCGTCCTGGAGGCGGGGGATGCCCAGCACCGGGTCGACCCCGCCCGGGTCGAGGTCGAAGGTCCAGCTGCGCTTGTCGTGCGTGGGCCCGCAGATGCCCATCGAGAGGGCGTCCTCGAGACCGAGCAGGCGCCGCACGATCACGGCGCGGTTCGCCCACGGGCAGGCGCGGGAGACGACGAGGCGGTAGCGCCCGGCCTCCACCGGGTACCCGTCGCGGCCGTCGGCGGTGATCCGCGTCGGGATGTAGTTCGTGTCGCGGTGGAAGCCGTTCTTCTCGACGTAGGAGCCGAAGTCGTCGCTCGTCATACCCGCACGGTAGGCGGTCCGCCTGGACGTCCGGCTCCGAGTCCGGCGGCGCGACCGCTCTGCTGGCGGGCGGCCGCGATGCCGGGTAGGATCGGCAGCTGAACTTCGGCGAGGGATGCACGTGCATCCGTGATCGACGCGGTGGAAGCAGGCGAGGCCCCCACGGGGCGCCACGGACTTCTCCTCACGCTGACATGCGTTCGAGTCGACAAACCGTCCGTGGCCGCAGGCCACGACCCGATCCGGTGGCGTGCGCGCCGCCCAAGGAGAACATCATGGCTGAACTGACCAACAAGGTCGTCGTCGAGGTCCGCACCTCGTTCGGCAAGGGCGCCGCCCGCAAGATCCGCGCGCAGGACAAGATCCCCGCGGTCCTCTACGGCCACGGCACCGAGCCCCAGCACCTCACCCTCCCGGGCCACCAGGTGCTCCTGCTCACCCGCAAGGCGAACGCGATCCTCGAGCTCGACATCGAGGGCGCCGCGCAGACCACCCTGGTGAAGGACATCCAGCGCGACCCGGTGCGCCAGATCATCGAGCACATCGACCTCGTCGTCATCAACAAGGGCGAGAAGGTCGAGGTGGACATCCCCGTGCACGTCGAGGGCGACGCCGCTCCCGGCACCCTCGTCTCGATCGAGTCGAACACCCTCTCGCTCGAGGTCGACGCCACGCGCATCCCGCAGAACATCGTCGTCTCCGTCGAGGGCCTCGAGGCCGGCACGCAGATCACCGCCGCCGACGTCACGCTCCCCGAGGGCGCCACGCTGGTCACCGACGCCGAGATCCTCATCGTCAACGTCACCGCCGAGGTCGAGCAGGACCTGGGCGAGGACGACGAGACCCCGGCCTCGGGCGACGTCGTCGCCGAGACCGCGGAGTAGTCCGCACCACCCCGGGAACGGGCCCGCTCGCAGCCGCGGCGGGCCCGTTCCGCGTCCGGCGGGGGAGTCCCTCCGCCGCCCCCGAGGAAGAGGAACGACATGGGTGACACCTGGCTGGTCGTCGGACTGGGCAACCCGGGCGCGCAGTACGCGCGCAACCGGCACAACGTCGGCCAGATGGTGCTCGACGAGCTCGCGACGCGGATCGGCGGCTCGTTCCGCCGGCACAACCGCGCCAACGCCGTGGTCGCCGAGGGATTCCTCCGCCCGGGCGGACCGAAGCTCGTGCTGGGCAAGCCCAACAGCTTCATGAACCTCTCCGGCGGGCCGACGGCGCAGCTGCTCGACTTCTACTCGGTCGACCCGGCGCACCTGATCGTCGTGCACGACGAGCTCGACATCCCCTTCGACACCCTGCGCCTCAAGCAGGGCGGCGGTCACGGAGGGCACAACGGCATCCGCGACATCCTCGCGGCGACCGGAGGAGCCGAGTTCCTGCGCGTGCGGGTCGGCATCGGCCGCCCGCCGGGCCGCCAGCAGGCCGCCGACTTCGTGCTGAAGGACTTCGCCGGCCCGGAGCGCGAGGCGCTCCCGATCCTGGTCTCGGACGCCGCCGACGCCGTCGAGCTCATCGCCGACTCCGGCCTCTCCGCCGCCCAGCTGAAGTTCCACACCAGCGCCTGACCCGCCCTCCACCGAGGAACCCCGGACGGCGAGGGAGACCGCAGCCCCGGGCTTTCTCGACGGTTCGGGGCTCCCTCGGCGGTCGGCCCGCGGGGCGGCCGTAAACTGGATCCGTGCCCCTCAACGAGATCATCTCGGCGCTGTCGCGCGCCTCCACGTTCGACGATGCTCTCGCGTACGCGGTGCGGGACGCCGACTTCTCGGTGGCCGACGGCCTCCGGGTCCCCCTGCTCGCGGGGCTGATCGAGAGGCGCGCGGAGGCGGGACGTCCGCAGGCGGCGCTGGTGGTCACGGCCACGGGCCGCGACTCCGAGAACGTGCGCGCCTCCCTCGGCTGCATGCTGCCGGACGCGGACGTCGTCGAGTTCCCGGCCTGGGAGACGCTGCCGCACGAGCGCCTCAGCCCGAGCGCCGAGATCGTGGGGCGGCGCCTGGACGCGCTGCGGCGGATGAAGCAGTGGTCGGGCGAGCGGCCCCTCGTGGTGGTCGCCTCCGTGCGCGCGGCGCTGCAGCCGGTCGCCGACAACCTCGCCGACATCGAGCCGATCCGACTCGTGAAGGGCGCCCGCGGCTACGACCTCGGCCGCATCTCCTCCGAGCTGGTCGACCTGGCCTACGCCCGGGTCGACATGGTCACGCGCCGCGGCGAGTTCGCCGTGCGCGGCGGCATCCTCGACGTCTTCCCCGCGGTAGCCGAGCATCCGAGCCGAGTGGACTTCTTCGGCGACGAGGTCGACTCCATCCGCGGCTTCTCCGTGGCCGATCAGCGCTCGCTTCCGGGCGAGGCCGACTCGGTGGTCCTCCCGCCGAGCCGCGAGCTGCTGCTGGTGCCAGCGGTGAGGCAGCGGGCCCGCGAGATGCTGCACGAGTTCCCGAGCCTGTCGGCGATGCTCGCGAAGATCGCCGAGGGCATCCCGGTCGAGGGCATGGAGTCGCTCGCCCCCGCGCTGCTGGAGCGGCTGGTCCCGATCTCGCACTACCTCCCCGAGGGGGCGGCCGTCGCTGTCCTCGCCCCCGAGCGCGTGGCGACGCGGGCGATCAGCCTCGCCGAGACGAACCGCGAGTTCCTGCAGGCGGCCTGGAGCGCGGCGACCGCCGGCGCCGAGGCCCCCATCGACCTCGCCTCGGGCGAGTTCATCTCGCTCGGCGCGCTCCGCGACTCCGTGAAGCTCAGCGCCCCGGGCGCCGACGCTCCCGACCACCCCTGGTGGACGATGAGCACGTTCCGCCAGGGCCCCGCCGCGGGCGAGGCCGAGGTGCTGCCGGAGGAGCTCGGGATCGACGAGATCCTCGCCGTCCGCGTCGAGGGCGAGCCGGTCCCCGGATTCGGAGCGAGCGTCGAGGGCGCCCTCGCCCACGTCCGCGCGCGCCTGGCCGACGGCTGGACCGTGGTCCTGACCGCGCCCGGCACCGGCACGGTCGAGCGCACCGACCAGGTGCTCGCCGAGCACGAGGTCGCCGCCCGCATCGTCGCCGACCTCCCCGCCGGGCTCGAGACGGGTCTGGCCTACGTGGTCCAGGCCTCCGTCGATCACGGCTTCGAGGTGGAGGAGGCGAAGCTCGCCCTGCTCACCGACACGGAGTTCTACGGCCGCACCGTCGGCTACGACTCCCGAGCGGTGAAGAAGCTCGCCTCGCGCCGCAAGAACGTCGTCGACCCGCTGCAGCTCACCCCCGGCGACTTCGTGGTGCACGCCACCCACGGCATCGGCCGGTTCGTGGAGCTCTCGCAGCGCGAGGTCTCCAGCGGGGGCCGCAACGCGATCAAGACGCGCCGCGAGTACCTGGTGCTCGAGTACGCCCCCAGCAAGCGCGGCTTCCCCGGCGACAAGCTGCTCGTCCCCACGGACCAGCTCGACCTGCTCTCCCGCTACGTCGGCGGCGAGGCTCCGGCGCTGAGCAAGATGGGCGGGAGCGACTGGGCGCAGGCCAAGAGCAAGGCCCGCCGCGCGGTCCGCGACATCGCGGTCGAGCTCGTGAAGCTCTACTCCGCCCGGATGGCCTCCCGCGGGCACGCGTTCCCGCCGGACACCCCCTGGCAGCGCGAGCTGGAGGAGGCGTTCCCGTTCGCCGAGACCCCCGACCAGCTCACCGTCATCGACGAGGTCAAGGCCGACATGGAGCGGCCGATCCCGATGGACCGCCTGCTCTCGGGCGACGTCGGCTTCGGCAAGACCGAGGTCGCCGTGCGCGCCGCGTTCAAGGCGATCCAGGACGGCAAGCAGGTCGCGATGCTCGTGCCGACCACGCTGCTCGTCCGCCAGCACCTCGAGACGTTCCAGGAGCGCTTCGCCGGCTTCCCCGTCCACCTGCGGGCGCTCAGCCGGTTCCAGAGCGCGAAGGAGTCGAAGGAGACGATCGAGGGCCTGGCCGACGGCACCGTCGACATGGTCATCGCGACCCACCGGCTCCTCAGCGACAACATCGTCTTCAAGGACCTCGGCCTGCTCGTGATCGACGAGGAGCAGCGCTTCGGCGTCGAGCACAAGGACAAGCTCAAGGCGCTGAAGAAGAACGTCGACATCCTCTCGATGAGCGCCACGCCCATCCCGCGGACGCTCGAGATGGCGGTGACCGGCATCCGCGAGATGTCGACCCTCGCGACCCCGCCGGAGGAGCGCCACCCGATCCTCACCTTCGTCGGCCCCTACTCCGAGAAGCAGGTGTCGGCCGCGATCCGCCGGGAGCTCCTGCGCGAGGGCCAGGTGTTCTTCGTGCACAACCGCGTCTCGACGATCAACCGCGTCGCCTCGCAGCTCGCCGAGCTGGTTCCCGAGGCGCGGATCGCGGTCGCGCACGGCAAGCTCAGCGAGTCGCAGCTCGAGCGGATCATCGTCGACTTCTGGGAGCGCAAGTTCGACGTCCTGGTGTCGACGACGATCGTCGAGACCGGCCTCGACATCCCGAACGCCAACACGCTGATCGTCGACCGCGCCGACAAGTACGGTCTCTCGCAGCTGCACCAGCTGCGCGGGCGGGTCGGCCGCGGCCGCGAGCGCGCCTACGCGTACCTCCTCTACGACGAGACCAAGCCGCTGAGCGAGACCGCGCACGACCGGCTGCAGACGCTGGCCGCCAACTCGGATCTCGGTGGCGGCATGCAGATCGCGCTGAAGGACCTCGAGATCCGCGGTGCGGGCAACCTCCTCGGCGGCGAGCAGTCCGGGCACATCCAGGGCGTGGGCTTCGACCTCTACCTGCGGATGATCGGCGAGGCCGTCGACACCTTCCGCGGCGAGGTCGCCGAGGGGCAGACGGAGCTGCGGCTCGAGCTGCCCGTCGACGCGCGCATCCCGGAGGAGTACGTCGACAGCGAGCGGCTGCGCCTGGAGGCGTACCAGAAGCTGTCGGCCGCGTCGTCGCCGACGGCGAAGGAGGGGAGCATCGACCTCGTGGTCGAGGAGCTGACCGACCGCTACGGCGAGCTGCCCGAGGCGGTCGAGAACCTCATCCTGGTGTCGCGGCTGCGGATGCGCGCACAGAAGGCGGGCCTGAGCGACGTGGTCGCGATGGGCTCGAACGTCCGCGTGGCTCCCGCTCATCTGCCCGACTCGATCCAGGTGCGCCTGCGCCGGATGTACCCGACCGCGAAGTACCTGCAGCAGGCCGACGCGGTCGTCGTGCCGATGCCCGTGCTCGACGGCGTCCCGCTCGGCGACCGGGCGCTCATCCAGTGGGTGGCGTCGCTCCTGGACTCGCTGTTCCCGGAGCCTGTCACCGTCTGAGGTCCTCGGGGCGGCGCTCCCCGGTGGCGCGCCGCCCCGCTCCGGCGGCCGTCGCCGCTGCGGGAGGGCCCGCTGGCAGGATGGAGGGCATGCCGCTCCTCGCCGCCCGACGTCCTCGAGAGCCGGAGCCGCTCGCCGGCCCGCTGGTCGCCGTCCGCGGGGTCGCGGTCCGCGCCTCGGGGGTCGAGCTGCTCGCCCCGTGCTCGCTCGAGGCGGAGACGGGGGAGCGCGTCGCGGTGACGGGCCGCAACGGCACCGGCAAGACCACGCTCCTGCGGGTGATCGCCGGCCTCACCGCTCCGAGCGAGGGAGTCGTGGCGGTGGCCGGGCGCGCCCCGGAGGAGCGCTCCGCCGCCCACCGCCGCGCCGTCGCCGCCCTGATCGGCACCCCGCCCTTCGAGCGGGACCTGACCCTCGAGGAGCACCTCGCGATGGTGGCCGTCTCGTGGGGCGCGCCGGTCGCCGACGCCCGCCGCGAGGCCGCGGCAGGTCTCGACGCGCTCGCGCTCGCTCCGCTCGCCCGCCGCTTCCCGCACGAGCTCTCCTCCGGGCAGACGCAGCTGTTCTCCCTCGCGCTCGTGCTGGCCCGGCCCTCGGCGGTGCTGCTGCTCGACGAGCCGGAGCAGCGGCTCGACGTCGAGCGGGTGCCGCTGGTGGCGGAAGTCCTGCGGCGCGCAGCCGCGTCCCGGGCACTCGTCGTCGCGACCCACAGCCCTGTGCTGATCCAGGGTCTGGGCGCGCGGGTCGTCGAGCTGGAGCGGGCGTGACGCGCGCGGAGAGGGCTCGCGTCGCCGAGGTGCGGGCTCTGCACCGGCACCGCGCCGCGGCTCCGCCGAGTCCGCGCGCCTACGCGGGCTACCTCGCCGCGATGACCGTCCTCGTCGTCGTCCTCCCCGTCGCCCGGGCCCTCGCGCTCCTCGCCGCCGAGGCGGGAGCCGTGCCGGAGCCGCTGATCGCCCTCGCCGCGGGTCTCGCCCTGCCCGCCGCCGTGCTCCTGGGCCGGGTGCGCGGACCCGCGGTGGGCGAGCCGCACACCACGGCCGTGCTGCTCGCGACCGATCTGCGCCGCTGGTCGGTGCTCCGCCGACCCGTGGTCCGGGCGTCGGCCGGTCTCGTGGCGTGCTGCTCCGCCGTCGCGTCGCTCCTCGCCCTCGCCGCCTCCGCGCCGCTCCTCGCGGCCGTCGCCGGCGGCGCCGCGTTCGCCGGCCTCCTCGCCGTCGCCTGGCTCGCCGGTCAGTGCCTCCCCTCGCGCCTCCCCGCGCTCGCGGCGGGCCTCCTCGCCTCCCTCGCGGTCCTCGGGGCCCTCCTGCCCGGTGCGCCCACGCCGGGCGGCCTCCTCGCCTCAGCCGTGAGCGGAGCGGAGGAGGTGCGCGCCGCGACCGTGCTGCTCGCGTCGGCCGCGGTCCTCCTGGCCGCGGCGCCCCGGCTGCTCGACGCCGCGCGCGGACCTCGGCTCCTCGCCCAGGCCCGGCAGTGGTCGGCGACCGCCCGGCTCGGAGCGACGGGCGATCTCGCCGAGTCGCTCGACGGGTACCGCGCCCTCCCGGCGGTCGGGCGGGGGCTCCGAGCGGTCCGCCTCTCCCCGTTCGCTCTCGCGGTGCCGGTGCGCGACGCGATCGGCGCGCTGCGCACTCCCGGCCGCTCGGCGATCGCGGTCGTCGCCCTGGCCGCCGCCGGCGCCGCCGCCGTGCTCGCCGCGGTCGTGCCGTCCTCCCTCCTCGCGCTCCCGGCCGCCGCGGCGGGCGTGCTCGCCTACCTCGGCGCCGGCGTCTGGAGCGACGGCTTCCGCCACGCCGCCGCGACCGCGGGGCAGCCGGCGCTCCTCGCCCCCGGCCCGTTCGAGCTGCTCCTCCTGCACGCCGTCCTCCCGCTGGTGCTCGCCATCGGAGTCGCGGTGCTCGGCGCCCTCGCCGCCTCGCTGCTGCTCCCGGGCGCGGCGGTGCCGGTGGCCGCCGCGACCGCCGTCGCCGCCGTCGCCGCGCGGGCGATGGATGCGACCCGGGGTCCGCTGCCGCCGCAGCTGCTCAGCCCGGTGCCGCTCCCGATCGGGGACGGCGCGGGAGTCGCGGTGGTCCTCTGGAACCTGGCGGGTGCACTGGTCAGCGCCTCGACCGCGGTGTCCGTCGCGGCGTCGCCCGGGCTCCTCGCCGCGGTGCCGCTCGTCGCCGGCGGCTGCCTCCTCGTCGCGCGGCGGCGTCTCGCGCGGGCCTGAGGCTCCCGGGCGCCCGCGCCGCCCGGATGTCCGCGGAGGCGGCCGGACCGGATGCAAAGATGGCGGGGTGACCGCGCATCCCCGGCTCGACGAGCTCATCCGCACCGTCCACGTCCTCCGCGCCCCGGGCGGCTGCCCGTGGGACGCCGAGCAGACCCACGAGTCGCTCGTGCGCTACCTGATCGAGGAGTCGCACGAGCTCGTCGACGCCATCGAGGCGGGGGACCGGGCCGACCTGATCGAGGAGCTCGGCGACGTCCTCTACCAGGTGCTCTTCCACGCCGACCTGGCCGCCGAGAGCGCCGAGCCCTTCACCATCGAGGACGTCGCGGCGCACATGAACGCCAAGATGATCGGCCGCCACCCGCACGTGTTCGGCGACGCCACGGCCGAGACGGCCGACGACGTCATCGCGGTGTGGGACGAGCTCAAGCGCACCGAGAAGCCGCACCGCACGAGCGTGCTCGACGGGATCCCGCAGGGCATGCCGGCTCTCGCGCTCGCCGACAAGGTGATCGGCAAGGCGACCTCGCTGGGCGTCGTGGACGCCGGCCAGGGCCCGCTTCCCATCGAGTCGGAGGAGGACCTCGGCCCGCTGCTGCTGGCCATCGTCGCCTCCGCCCGCGCCCAGGGGCTCGACGCCGAGCGTGCGCTCCGCACCGCGACGCGCGACCTGCAGGACGAGATCCGCGCGGTGGAGCAGGAGCGGCGCGCGGACTGAGGCGCCCGCCGGCCCGCCCCGGCCGTTCTGGGAGAATCGCCGTCATGGCCTCCCCGATCACCCCGCCCCGCGGCATGCGCGACTTCCTCCCCGCCGACAAGGCGAAGCGCGAGCACGCGCTCGGCGTCATCCGCCGCGTGTACGCCTCCCACGGGTTCGACGAGATCGAGACGCCCGTGGTCGAGGACTTCGATCGCCTCCACTCCGGGCTCGGCGGCGACAACGAGAAGCTCGCCTTCAGCGTCCTGCGCCGCGGGCTCACCCGCGACGACCTGGCGGCGGTCGACGACGCGTCCGCCCTCGCCGACCTCGGCCTGCGCTTCGACCTCACGGTGCCTCTCGCCCGCTTCTACGCCTCGCACCGCGCCGAGCTGCCGGCTGTCTTCCGCTCGGTGCAGATCGCGCCGGTGTGGCGCGCCGAGCGCCCGCAGAAGGGGCGGTACCGCCAGTTCGTGCAGTGCGACATCGACATCATCGGCGAGCCCGGGCAGCTGGCCGAGGTCGAGCTCATCACGGCGACCGCGGCGGCGCTCGACGCCCTGGGCCTCGAGGACTGCACCATCCGGATCAACGACCGCCGCATCCTCACCGGAATCCTCGAGCACTGCGGCTTCGCCCCCGAGCGCTTCGGCCCGGCGCTGATCTCGATCGACAAGCTCGACAAGATCGGCGCCGCCGGGGTCGTCGCCGAGCTCGAGGCCGACGGGCCGGACGCGGCCGCGGTCCTCGGGGGCTACCTCGCGCGGATCGAGCAGGCGGTCGCCGCCGGGGGAGTGGCGCTCGAGCAGTCCGCGATCCTCGACGTGCTGCCCGAGGGCATCGACCCGGAGGCGGTGCTCGCGCTCGAGACCCTGGCCCGGTCGCTGCGCTCGCTGCCCGCCGGCGTCTCGCTCCGCTTCGACCCGACGCTCGTGCGGGGCATGGGCTACTACACCGGCACGATCTTCGAGATCGCGCACCCGTCCTCGGGCTCCTCGGTCGGCGGAGGCGGGCGGTACGACGGGATGATCGGCCGCTTCCTCGGTCAGGACGTGCCGGCCTGCGGCTTCTCGATCGGCTTCGAGCGGATCGTCGAGCTGATCGGCGGTGCCGTAGTCGAGCGCCCCGACGCCGTCGTCCTCGTCCACGAGCGCGACGCGGCGCCCGAGCTGCTGCTCGCGCTCAAGCAGGAGCTGATCGCCCGGGGCTCGCGCGTGCGCCTCGAGCGCCGGGCGAAGAACCTCACCCCGCTGCTGGACCGCGCGGCCGCCGCGGGCTTCACCCGCTTCGCGCTCGTCCCGCGGGACGCCGCCTCCGCCGCCGACCTCTCCTTCAAGGACCTCGGCTGATCGGCACCGGCTGTTCCGGATGAGCGTCGCCGGCTGCCGGCGCTGGGCCATGTCCGCGGGAGGGGCCGGGTGCTGACGGGGCCGTCCCATCGGGCCTGAACAGGGTCTCAGATGATCCGTCAGAGGATCATGTCGATCTGGTCGGATCCTTGTCGGATCCGTGAGAGCCTTAATACCCGCGAAATCTGCGGACACACCCGAGAAATCTCCCCCGGATAGCGTCGAGGCACCCGATCGGCGCGGCTTGGCGCGCCTGCACGGGCACCCCGTCGCGACCCCGCGCACCGCACCGCAGCAGCCCTGACGATCCCCACCCGAGGAGTCCCCTTGACCCTGTCGCCCCTCCGCTCCCTCCCGGCCTTCGACCGCCGCAGCCTCCTCCGCCTGGCGGGTGTCGCCGGCCTCGCGATCGGCGGCGCCTCCGTCCTCGCCTCCTGCGCCTCCGACTCCTCCGGCGCGTCCGCCGCGGACGGCGGCGACCTCGGCACCCTCAAGGTCCAGCTCTCCTGGATCAAGAACGAGGAGTTCGCGGGCGAGTTCTTCGCCGACTCGAAGGGCTACTTCACCGAGGCCGGCCTCGCGGGAGTGACGCTCACCCCCGGCCCCTCGACGGGCGTGGCCGAGCTCCTCTCGGGCAGCGCGGACGTCGCGCTCAGCGACGCCGTCTCGATCGGCACCGCGATCGCCCAGCAGGAGGCCCCGCTCAAGATCATCGGCGCGACCTACCAGAAGAACCCCTTCACGGTCCTCTCGATCAAGACCGCCGGCAACATCGCCACTCCGGCCGACCTCGCCGGGAAGAAGATCGGCGTCCAGGCCTCGAACACCTCCCTGTTCCAGGCGCTGCTCGCCGCGAACGGCCTCTCCGAGTCCGACCTCACGGTCGTCCCCGTCGAGTACGACCCCTCCGTGCTCGTCAACGGCACCGTCGACGGCTTCATCGCCTACCTGACGAACGAGGCCATCACGGTCGCGGCCGAGGGCTACGAGGTCGTCAACCTGCCCTTCGCCGACAACGGCCTCCCCTTCGTCGCCGAGACCTTCTCGGTGTCGGAGCAGGCGATCGCTGAGAAGCGCGACGCTCTGAAGGCGTTCCTCGTCGCCGAGATCAAGGGCTGGACCGACGCCGTCAACGACCCGGAGGCGGGCGCGATGCTCGCCGTCGAGAACTACGGCAAGGACCTCGGCCTCAACGAGGAGTCCTCCAAGAAGGGCGCCACCATCCAGGCCGAGGAGCTGGTCGTCTCGGACGAGACGGTCTCGAACGGCCTCTTCACCATCTCCGAGACGCTGCAGTCCGAGACCATCGCGTCCCTCGCGGGCGCCGGGATCGACGTCACGGCCGAGGACCTCTTCGATCTGACCCTCCTGGACGAGGTCTACGAGGAGAACCCCGAGCTGATGAAGTACGCGGCCTGATCCTGATCCACGAAGGGCACCACTCGTGACCGACACGACCGACGCCGGCACCCTGCGCGACCAGGGTGCCGGCGGCACCGGCATCCAGATCCACGGCCTGTCGAAGACGTTCCGGATGGGCTCGCGCAGCGTCGCGGCGCTGCAGGACACCGACCTCCACACCGACCAGGGCAGCTTCCTCGCCCTGCTCGGCCCGTCGGGGTGCGGCAAGTCGACCATCCTGCGCATCCTCGCGGGACTGGAGGAGCCGACGTCCGGCTCCATCCGGGTCGACGGCCGCACTCCCCAGGAGCTGCGCCGTGACAACAAGCTCGGCATCGCCTTCCAGGACCACGCGCTCCTGCCGTGGCGCAGCGTCATGGCGAACATCCGCCTGCCGTTCGAGATCGCGGGCAAGAGCGTCGACCAGTCCTACATCGACGAGCTGATCGACCTCGTCGGCCTCCGCGGCTTCGAGAAGGCCAAGCCGGCCCAGCTCTCCGGCGGCATGCGCCAGCGCGTGTCGATCGCCCGGTGCCTGATCCTCAAGCCCGAGGTCCTGCTGCTCGACGAGCCGTTCGGCGCCCTCGACGACATGACGCGGCAGAAGCTCAACCTCGAGCTGCTGCGGATCTGGACCGAGAAGCCCGCCACGACGCTCCTCGTCACGCACGGCATCTCGGAGGCGATCTTCCTCTCGGACCGCGTCGCGGTGATGAGCCCGCGCCCGGGACGGGTGAAGGAGATCATCGACATCGACCTCCCCCGCCCGCGCACCCCCGAGATGCAGCGCACCCCCGAGTTCCACGCCTACGTCGACCAGGCCTCCGAGCTGCTGTTCGGCGACGGCGGCGCGGCCGCGGACGACCGCGTCTAGGAGGCACCGTGGCCACCACGCTCCCCGCGGCCCCGCGCCGCGCCCTGTCCCTGCCTCCGTGGCTCACCGGGCTGATCGGCGTCGCCGCGATCGTCGCCGTCTGGTGGATCGTGGCGCTCGTCACCGCGCCCACCGGCGTCGCGACCTACGCGCCCGTCCCCACTCCCGTGCAGGTCGTGCAGACCGCGATGGAGGACGGCGCCGGCTTCTACTGGCGCAACTTCTCCGTCACGATCGGCGAGGCGGCCGTCGGCTACTTCTGGGGCAACCTCCTCGCGCTGGTGCTCTCGGCGCTCGTGCTGGTCCTGCCCTGGCTGGAGGGGGTCGTCTCGCAGCTCGCGGTCATCACCTACTGCGTGCCGATCGTCGCCATCGGAGCGATCGTGCTGCTGATCCTCGGTGGTGCGGACGCTCCCGGGAAGGCGAGCGCGACGGCGATCTTCCTGGCCGGCCTCTCGGTGTTCTTCACCACGGTCGTCGGCAGCCTCCTCGGGCTGAAGGCGGCCGACAAGGCGGCGCTCGACGTCGTCACGGTCTACGGGGGCTCGCGCTTCACCCAGCTGCGCAAGGTGCGTCTGATCGCGGCGCTGCCCAACATCCTGTCGGCGCTGCAGATCGCGGTGCCCGCGGCCTTCCTCGGCGCGATCCTCGGCGAGTACTTCGGCAAGATCGAGACGGGCGTGGGCCCGATCCTGGTCGCGGCGCAGGTCTCGCTGAACTCGCCCCGCGTCTGGGCGCTCTTCCTCCTCTGCGCGGGCGTCGCGCTCCTCGGCTACGGCATCGTCGGACTGATCGGGCGCCTCATCGCGCCCTGGTCCTCCGGAAAGCGGGCATGACCATGACGACCACCGTCCCCGACCGCACGGAGCAGTCCACGGCCACGTCGATCCTCGCGGTCGACGAGCTGCGGCGCCAGCTGCGCACGGCCGCCCTCGGCGCGACTCTCAAGAGCCTGCGCAAGAGCCTGCTCGTCGCCCTGTCGACGATCGTGATCGTGCTGGCGATCTGGATCGGCGTGGTCCTCTTCAGCGGGGTCTCGCCCTACGTGGTCAAGGGCCCGTGGGACGTCTGGCAGCACCTGGTGACCGATGCGAAGGCCGCGGAGCACCGCGCCGAGCTGGGCGGCCTCTTCGCCGTGACCATGGGCGACGCACTGATCGGCTTCGCGGCCGGCCTGGTCGTGGCGATCCTCGGCGCGATCCTGTTCCGCCTGTCGAAGGGCATCGAGCACGCGCTGATGCCGTTCGCGATGCTGCTGCGCTCGGTGCCGCTGATCGCGATGGCGCCGCTGATCATCCTGGTCTTCGGGACCGGCTCGATCGCCTCGGTCGCGGTCATCGGCGGGATCGTCGTCCTGTTCCCCGCGCTGGTGACGATCGCCTTCGGCCTCAACAACGCCTCCCCGCAGATGCTCGACGTGGTCGCGGTCTACGGCGGCAGCACTCTCACCGCGATCCGCAAGGTGGCCATCCCCGGCTCGCTGCCCTCGCTCTTCGCCGCGATCCGCATCTCGGTGCCCGGAGCGATCACGGGCGCGCTGCTCGCCGAGTGGCTCTCCACCGGTGCGGGCATCGGCGGGGCGATCAACGCCTGGTCCGCCCAGGCCCGGTTCGCGGACGTCTGGTCGGCGGTCGTGCTCGTGACCGGCGTCTCGCTCGTGCTCTACATGCTCGTGCAGGTGCTCGAGACCTTCGTCCTCTCCCGGATGTCCCTCTCCCTCACCTGACTCCGTCCCTTCCCCCTTCCGCGGGACGCAACTCGAGTGCGGCTCGCCCGGTGGGTCGCATACCCCGGTGGCGTCTCGCGGGAAGGGGGAGGGCAGGGGAGCGGAGCGACGGGGCCGGGTCAGACGGTGACGATCGCGTCGACGCGGTGGCCGGCCAGCACCTCGCGGCCCCCGAGCCCGTCGAGCTCCATGACCACCGCGATCCCCTCGAGGCTCCACCCTGCGCGCTCGATCAGGCGGCGGCTCGCGTCGAGCGTGCCCCCGGTCGCCAGCACGTCGTCGACCAGCAGCAGCCGCGAGCCGCGGGGCGCCGCGTCCTCGTGCACCTCCAGCATCGTCTCGCCGTACTCGAGGGTCGCCTGCTCGCGCAGCACGGCCCGCGGGAGCTTGCCGGGCTTGCGGATGGTGACGACGCCGAGACCGGCCGAGTAGGCGGCCGCTGCGGCGAGCAGGAAGCCGCGCGCCTCCACGCCGGCGATCGCGTCGATCCGGCCGCGGTAGGGCTCGATCAGCGCATCGGCCACCGCCCGCAGGGCCTCGCCGTCGCCGAAGACCGGCGTGAGGTCGCGGAACAGGATGCCCGGGCTCGGGAAGTCCGGGACGACGGCGGTGAGACGGTCGACGTGGTCGGCGGCGGTCGTGGTCACGGGGAACCTCCGGGTCGGCGGGTGCGCCCGGGCCGTCCGGCGATCGGGCCCTGGGAGTCTACGACCGGCCGCGGTCTCCTGCGCTTCGGAGGCGGTCAGTAGACTCCTTCCCGACCGCTCCCGTCTCCGGGAGCCCACCCGTCAAGAGGAGATAGTTGTGGCCCTTATCGAGGCAGTCGTCGCCCGAGAAATTCTGGACTCCCGTGGCAACCCCACGGTCGAGGTCGAGGTCCTGCTCGAGGACGGCGCGTCCTCGCGAGCGGCCGTCCCGTCCGGCGCCTCCACCGGCGCGTTCGAGGCGTACGAGCTCCGCGACGGCGACTCCGACCGCTACCTCGGCAAGGGCGTGCAGAAGGCCGTCGACGCCGTCATCGACGAGATCGGCCCGGCCATCGAGGGCTTCGACGCCACCGACCAGCGCCTCGTCGACGCCGAGCTGATCGAGCTCGACGGCACCGAGAACAAGTCCCGCCTGGGCGCGAACGCGATCCTCGGCGTCAGCCTCGCCGTGGCCAAGGCCGCCGCGCAGTCGTCGGACCTCGACCTGTTCCGCTACGTCGGCGGCCCGAACGCGCACACCCTGCCCGTGCCGCTGATGAACATCATCAACGGAGGCGCGCACGCCGACACCGGCGTCGACATCCAGGAGTTCATGGCCGTCCCGCTCGGCGCCGAGTCCTTCTCCGAGGGCCTGCGCTGGGGCGTCGAGATCTACCACGCGCTCAAGGCGCAGCTGAAGAAGGCCGGCTTCGCCACCGGCCTCGGCGACGAGGGCGGCTTCGCCCCCGACCTGCCCACCAACCGCGAGGCGCTCGACTTCATCCTCAAGGCCGTCGAGGCCGCCGGCTTCACCCCCGGCAAGGACATCGGGCTCGCGCTCGACGTCGCCTCCTCGGAGTTCTACGAGGACGGCGCCTACACGTTCGAGGGCAAGAAGCTCTCGGCCGAGGAGCTCTCCTCCTACTACGCCGACCTCGTCGCCAACTACCCGCTGGTCTCGATCGAGGACCCGCTGGACGAGGACGACTGGGCCGGCTGGACCCACCTCACCGCGGCCATCGGCGACAAGGTGCAGCTCGTCGGAGACGACCTGTACGTCACCAACCCGGTGCGCCTCGCCCGCGGCATCGCCGAGAAGGCCGGCAACTCGATCCTGGTCAAGGTGAACCAGATCGGCACGCTCACCGAGACGCTCGACGCCGTGGCCCTGGCCCAGCGCAACGGCATGACCGCGATCCTCTCGCACCGCTCCGGCGAGACCGAGGACACCACCATCGCCGACCTCGCGGTCGCGGTGGACGGCGGCCAGATCAAGACCGGCGCCCCGGCCCGCTCGGACCGCGTCGCGAAGTACAACCAGCTGCTGCGCATCGAGGAGATCCTGGGAGGTGCGGCGACCTACGCGGGTCGCTCCGCCTTCCCGCGCTTCTCCGCGTAGTCTCGGCACGCCGGAGCGGCCCCGGAGCCCAGCACCTCGGTGCGGGCGCCGGGGCCGCTCCACTTCCCCCGCCGCGATCGAGGAGGCACCCGCCCATGGCCCGTCCGCCCCGCCGCCCCTCCGCTCCCGGGAGCGGAGGGGCGGCGGGGCGGACGGGCCATGGGCGGGTGCCTCCTC